>NZ_JANSIC010000276.1:0-2942 GCF_047461955.1 Synechococcus sp. R55.7 | reverse complement strand
GGTTGAGAGGGTTCCACCGTTTTTCTCCTAGCGCTGGAGGGCAAGGGGTCCCATAATGGGGTTCTGGATCCAAGAAGCAATGGACAGCGGCCCACCACCCAGTATAACGGTACGGCTGTGGAAACCCAGGTATCCTCAAAAGACCAGAGATCCCAACCTGTGGGGGTGATTGGCGGCGGGCAGTTGGCGCAGATGTTGGCCTTGGCAGCTCGCCAGATGGGGATCCCGCTGGTGGTGCAGGCTGCTGCTCCCACCGATCCGGCGGTGGCAGTGGCCGATGGGGTGGTTTGGGGATCCACAGCCGACAGCCAGGCCACGGCCCAGTTGTTGGAGCGCTGCCCGGTGGTTACTTTTGAAAACGAGTTTATCCCTCTGCCGGAGCTGAAAAAACTGGATCCGGAGGGATCCCGCTTTCGTCCCAGCCTCAGCACGCTAGAGCCGCTGCTGGACAAGTTGCACCAACGGCAGTTCCTGGCGCGGTTGGGGTTGCCGGTGCCGACTTTTTTTCCGCTGGAGGCGGTGTTGGATTCGGCAGACCTGGCTGGACTGGGCTTTCCGGTGGTGCTCAAGCGACGGCGGCAGGGCTACGATGGGCAGGGCACCTGCATCTTGCGCGACCGAGTGGCTTTGCAGCAGGCCCTTAGCCAATCTGAGGGGATCCCGCTATTGCTGGAGGAATGGATCCCGTTTGAGCGGGAGTTGGCGGTGATGGTGGCGCGGGGGCTGAAGGGAGAGATCCGGGTTTATCCGGTGGTGGAAACTGTGCAGATTGAGCAAATCTGCCGCCATGTCCTGGTGCCTGCCCGCATCCCCCCAACCACCGAGGCCGAGATCCGGCGCTTGGCAGCCGATCTGATGGAAAAATTGGGTGCAGTTGGCGTGTTTGGCATCGAGCTGTTCTGGGTGCCGCCGCCCCACCCCAAGGCCGGGATCTGGATCAACGAAATCTCGCCGCGGGTCCACAATTCCGGCCACTACACCCTAGAAGCCTGCCGCACCTCACAATTCGAGCAACACCTGCGGGCCATCCTCGGCCTGCCCTTGGGGGATCCCTCCCTCAAGTGTGGGGGGGCAGTGATGGTCAATCTCTTGGGCTATGAGCATTCCACCGGCGATTACGCAGAAAAGCGGCAGCGCCTGGCCCAGCTCCCCAATGCCACGGTGCATTGGTACCACAAAACCCCTGCCCGCCCAGGGCGAAAACTGGGCCATGTGACCGTCTGTCTGCCGACTGCTCCCTCTCCTTTCGAAGCAGCAGCCCTTGTCCGCACCCTCGAATCCCTCTGGTACCCCCAGCCATGAGCCAAGCGCAGGATCCCTCATTTTCTCCAGCCACACAAGCCCTGATCCAGGCCATGCAACGGCGGGATGTGCCCGCGGTAGCTCAGCAGGTGAACGGCTTGTCCCCTCAAGAGCGCCCTGCTGTGTTGACCCCTGCCCTCCAATACCTGGCCGAGGTGGATCCCGCCAGCGCCCAGTGGTTTGTTCGCCACCTCATGGCCCCTGCGGTCAAAGCGCAACTGCGAGAAGGGATCCTCAAAGCCGCCCAAGACTACCTACAGGAAGCCGGCTTCACCGAAGGGATCGACTACGAATTCAAGCCTGTTCGCGAAGGCGGTGCGGAGCACCATCCCCAATCGGGGGGCAACATCTTGAGCATCAGCCGCAGAGCCTTGCCCTACGCGGCTCCCGATGACGATCCCTTGGGGCAGTTGTTGTTGGCGGAATTCTGCGAATTGCGAGACTAGGCCACCATGAGCGGTACGAGTTATCGGCTGCAGGTGCTGGACATCACTGCCCTGCCCCAACTGCTGGAGCTGGATCGACGGTGTTACGGAGGATACTGGGGAGAACAGGGATATCGAGCGGAGCTGGAACGACCCACAAGCACGGTGATTGGGGTAGTGGCGGAACCCGCTGCCGTTGGCGCTTCGTGTGGCTCGGGCCGAGCCGAGTTTCCCCTTCCCTCTCCAAACCCCACTTCGCCGACGCAGACGACAAAAGAGCTGGTGGGCTTCGGCATTCTCTGGCGCATTGAAGAAGAAGCGCATATCATCTCCTTGGCGGTGGATCCCGAGCACCGGCAACAGGGCTTGGGCCGGCGGATTCTGGAAGAACTGCTGAACCAAGCGAGAGCAGCAGGCTGCCGCTGGGCCACTCTGGAGGTAAAGGCTTCCAATCAAGCGGCAATCCGCCTGTACGAATCGGCAGGGTTTCAACGGCTGGGACGTCGCAAGGGGTATTACAACGGAGAAGATGCGCTGGTGTATTGGAAGAAACCGATTTAGAAAAGCGTCAATTGTAAATTGAAGAACTGCAAACGTATTTCGGGATACACCTTAGGCCAGACAGTGAGCAAGCCAATAGGCTAAGCATATCAAGGCTACAGGGGATCCAACCCATTGACCGAGTGTCGATTGCCCGTTTGATTCTTTATATAGGTCATCAAAATGCTCTCATTCTGTGGATGCAAACTGCCCGCTACAGTTCCTCCCAGCAACACTGACTCTAGCCAATGCAGCCGCATCCATCGCACAACAGAGATCCTGACTTAATCTACAAAGCTCCTGCTCGGTGGGGAAAAGCTATAATCTGCGGTATCAACAACTTGAGTTCGATCCTTGCCGTTCGATGGCCCATCGGAGCTTTGACTGATGGCTGGAGCCCTTGGGTTAATAGAATGTGAAGTTTTATTTCGAGATCCGATATTTCTGCCTCAATATATATTTTTCATATCATATTCCCCCTTTGGCCAACTTGCCTGAAAAAACACTTCAGGTTAACCTACACTTGTTATCTGCCCATCCTGAGCATTTTCAAGCTGTGAGGATCATTATGGACACCTCTGGAAACACCATTGGAGATGAGGCCATCTCTTTTGTCGTCAGTCTTTGGTCTAGGCTTATCGATTTTATGCCCAATCTCCTTGCGGCGATTGCCAT
>NZ_JANSIC010000275.1:0-2949 GCF_047461955.1 Synechococcus sp. R55.7 | reverse complement strand
TAAATCTCGTTGTTGCGCAACGCTAACGCAAAGGGATCCCAGAAATCGCCGAAGCCATTAACCTTTCCCAAGGAAGTAGCGGCGGCTGATCCCTTGGGCCAGCAAGACGAACAACACCAGGGATCCCTGAATCACACCGGCCAAAGAAGACTCCAATTGCAAAGAGAGAGGCAGTTGCAAGCTGCCGATGTTAAGACTGCTGAAGAAAAAGGCAATCGGCAAAATCAGCAGGGGGTTAAAGCCTGCCAGCATCACCACCAACAAGGCCAGAAAGCCCAAATTGCTGGAGATATTGGGGATGAGGCGATGGAACAGAGCCAACACCTGCAAGGCGCCCGCCAGCCCTGCTAAGCCCCCACAGCAGGCAAATGCCATGAGCAACCTGCGGGTAGCCGGGATCCCCAACCGGAAAGCAGCTACAGGGTTTTTCCCCACCGCCCGCAACTGCAGGCCGAAGCGAGTGTTGCCCACCACCAGCACCGTCAGGGCCAAAGCCAACAGGGCCAGCAGCAACGCCACCGGACTGGCCTCTGACCGCCCCCAGGTGGGCAACCACAGACGGGGATCCAACACTTCCGTCCCGCTCATGGAAGCCACCCCCGGCCTTTTCCAAGGGCCGAAGATCAGGTAGAGCACCCAACCTTGGGCAACAAAATTCAGCCCCAGCCCAGCGAAGATCTCGTTGACCCGCCCCCACACATTCAGGATCCCAGCCAACAGGCCCCAGCCCGCCCCCCCCAGGATCCCGGCCAAAAGCGCCAAGGTAATGGCCAGTGGCGGCGGCAACCATCCCGCTTCCAGACGCACCAGAAACGTGGCCGCAATTGCCCCGACCACCATTTGCCCTTCGATGCCCAAGTTGTAGAGACCGGCAACAAACGTAAACACCAGCCCACAGCAGCAGAGGACAAGGGGAGCCAGCGTTGCCAAAACCCGGCCAAACTGAGCTTCAGTGCCGAAGGCCCCCTGCCACATGCTGGCCGCCACCTGGAGAGGTGAAGCCCCCGCCAGCAGGATCACCCCCGCCACAAATAGCAGCGCTGCCAGCCAAGCCAATCCCTGGATTACCCAGGTACGCTCTAGAGACACCCACGACCGGCCCGATTCCGCTATTCCCGCCATGCTTTAACACTTCCTAGGATTCTTAAACTTAAGATTTTTAAACTCAAAGAGGCTCCCCGCTGCCCTGCTCCAAGAGGGGATCCAAACGGCGCACCAGTTGCCAGCCCTCCACCGCCGCTAGAGGTTGTAACCCCAAATCCCGGATCTCCACCTGTTCTGCCTGCACCGGAGAAACCCAAAGGTAGTCTCCATATTCCCCTCGTTGCAGAGCCTGATCATCCACCCATCTCCCCGGATGGGGGGTATAAAAAGCGATGGCCTGAGCCTGACAGACATCCGGCAAGCCGCTGCGGCCAATATCCACCACCGTCTCCCCAGCCTCTGTCGAGGACTCCGTCCGAATAGCGCGAACGGACGGGGGCAGCATTTGGTTCCAATCCATTTGGGCAAAAGCAGGGCTGAAGTTGCCGAAATCAGGCCGCAAGACGATGGTGATCATAGCGAGGATCCCGGCCAACAAGAGGGTTCCCACCCACAGACTGCCGGCACAGCGCAACACCCGCCGCCAACTCCAGATCCCCGGCAGCAAGAGGTACAAAAGACCCATCGCCACCAGCGGCCAAGCATGAGGCTGTAGGAGCTCCAGACCGTCTACACCTAGCCGGACGGCCACCCCCAAACCCAACAGCAACAGCCCCACCGCTGCCAGTCCCCAAGAGAGCACCTGGGCCAGACGGGGCTTTAAGTGCAAGGACTCCGTCCCGCTAACGCGATCCGCACCGCTGACGCGACCCCGCATAGCCAACGCTTGATCCAAGGCTACCCCGGCCAAGAGAGCCAGCCAAGGGTAAAGCTGCACGGTGTAGTAGGGGGTTTTGGTGGGATAAAGCTGCAACAACAACAGCAGCAGCAGGGGGAAAGACCAGATCAGCAGCGTGGATCCCGGCTGCTGGCGCACCAGGAGAAAGCCACCCACCAAAGCCAAAACCGTCCACGGGAAGCCATGAACGGGAATGTGCCAAAAGTAGTACCAGCCGGTGGCATCCGCATGGAAGGGCTCTTGCCCCAGATCCCACACCTTCCCCACCAGGGTGGTCAGCACCTGTGGGCCATACACCTGCATGGCTGGACCTAGCCAGAGGCCAAAAATCCCCAAGCCCAGCCCAAGCGCCAGCCAAAATGGGGCGGATCCCATCCAGCGGCGCCGTTGCTGCACGAGATAGGGGATCAAAGCCGCCCCCGGCAGCAGGATCATGGCACTTTTCATCAGCAGGCCCAGCCCGAAGGCCACTCCGGTTAGCCAAAACCAAACCCTGTGGCCGCGGATACCGTTGACCAGCCCCAGGATCCCCAGCAGCTCCAGAAAGGTCAAGGGCACATCCTGCCCCACCAGCCGCCCCTGCTGCACCCAGAGGTAGCACAGGGGCAAAACCGCCATCCCCAAAAAGGCCGCCCGCATCGGCAAAAAAAACCACCCAATCCAACCCACCAGGGGAATGGAGAGCAAAGCAGCGAGGATCCCTGGCAGCCGCGCTGCCCACTCGTTTACCCCGTACAGGGCAAAACTGAGGGCCACGCTCCAGGTGAGCAGAGGGGGTTTCTCGAAAAAAGGCTCCCCCAAAAAAGTGGGCCCCAGCCAATGCCCTCCCCGCAGCAGCTCGCGGGCCATTTGGGCATAAAAGCTCTCGTCGCAGCCAGCCAAACTGGGATCCGCCCCCGAAAGCACAAACAGAGGCACTGCCAGGCCCATGACTAGTAGGCTTAGGCCCCAAAAGGGCACTAGGTGCGGGTCGCGGCGAAACTGAACGAAGGAGCTGGATCCCGGCAGGGATCTGCGGCTAGGAGAACTGCCCAGACGGTTGGGGTTGCCGAAAGGACGCATGGGAC
>NZ_JANSIC010000274.1:0-2955 GCF_047461955.1 Synechococcus sp. R55.7 | reverse complement strand
GAAATTCGGGCCTTGGCAGAAGAAAACGACATCGATGCTTCTGAGCAGATTCGCCAATTGGAAGCCAAAGCCGAAGAGCTGCGCCGCGAGATCTTCAGCCAGCTCACGCCGGTAGAACGGCTCCAGGTGGCCCGTCACCCCCGCCGCCCCACCACCCTGGATTACGTACAGACCATCTGTGACGACTGGTTTGAGCTGCACGGGGATCGCCACGGCCAGGACGATCCAGCCATTGTGGGCGGGTTGGCCAAGCTGGGGGAGCAGCCGGTGATGATCCTCGGCCACCAAAAGGGTCGCGACACCAAAGACAACATCCACCGCAACTTTGGGATGCCCAATCCCGCCGGCTACCGCAAAGCCCTGCGGCTGATGGAACATGCCCACCGCTTCGGCCTGCCCCTTTTGACCTTTATCGACACGCCGGGAGCCTACCCAGGGGTTAAAGCCGAGGCGGAGGGTCAGGGGGAGGCCATTGCCACCAACCTGCAGACCCTGTTTCGGTTGGAGATCCCCATCATCTGCACCGTCATCGGCGAAGGGGGATCCGGAGGAGCATTGGCCATTGGCATTGGCAACCGCATCTTGATGTTTGAGCACGCCGTCTACTCCGTGATCTCGCCGGAAGGCTGCGCGGCTATTCTCTGGAAAGACGCCAAAAAAGCTCCCCAAGCGGCGGCAGCCCTGCGCATTACCGCCCAAGACCTGCTGCAACTGGAGGTGATCGACGAGATCCTGCCAGAGCCGGTTGGCGGCGCCCACCGCGCGCCCTTGGAAGCTGCTCAAACCCTCAAAGAGGCTCTTCTCAGGCATCTCAAGGAACTTTCTAGCCTGAGCGGGCGAGAATTGCGCGAGGAGCGCTACCAAAAGTTTCGCCGCATGGGAGCGTTTCTGGAGCTTTCTGAATAGACTTATGCATCCCTGATTTATAGTCGTTTCAGATTAGGGTGAGACACCTGGGCCATTGATCGCGCCAGCGGGACGGAGTCCTTGAAAAGCCTTTTGGCCCCCTGCATTATTGCTCTGCAACGCCGATGCGACCAACATTTTAGGCGTGGGTGCAGTGTCCTGGTTTGAACTGAAATGACTATATTTGGGGTTTAATTTGGGGTTTATTCGAGGGGAGAGGCCCTTTAGGAGCTGCTCTGGGATGAACTTCCGAAAGCACTCCGCGCCCTCAACCTGACCAAGAGGGGGCTAACTCCTACCAGGTTACCCGATCCCGCAGCTGCTCAATCCGGGCTGGGCCAATGCCATTGACCCGTTGCAGATCCTCCAAAGAGGAGAAGGGGCGGGCCTCGATAATGCGCTGCGCCAGGGCGGGGCCAATGCCGGGCAACTGTTCCAGCTCCGCCGCCGTGGCCGTATTCAGGTTAACGCGAGGGGATCCCCCAGGAGACGCCACCGGAAAAGCAACCGACGGGGAAGGGGATCCCGCCTCAGGAGGAAGAACGACCTCGACTTCCAGCAGCTCCGGCTCCGGTTCAGGCAAGGAAGCGGCAACGGGGACGGGGTTGGGGCAGCGACGGGACGCCTCTTCTGCCTGCTGTTGCAAGCGGCGGCTGGGGCCAAAACGGGCCTCGGCCATCAGCCGGTCGAACTCCCGCACAAAGTGATCCACCACTCGGCTATTGCGGATGATCAGGAGGTTTTCATCGTTGACGTGATTGGCGGCCATCGACCAGTTGTGGGATCCGGTGATCACCGTGGCCTGAGGAGTGCCGGGATCGATGATGGCAAACCTATGGTGCAGCTTATCGCCGGGGGCGAGGTTGGGTATGCCTACAGACTGGGCCGGCAGCGTCCAGGGCAGGCGCGCCGCCTCCACCTGGCACTTTTCGTCGGGGAGCAACAGCCCCCACATCTCCAGGGTGCGGCTGTAGTCGCGGAAGGCAAAACCAGGGTCGAACACCCCGCGGATCTCCACGTTACGCTCCTGGCGCAGTTGCCTGAGTTGGTTGGCAATGCCCGGATCCGTAAAGACGAACAGAGCCAGATCCACCTGTCGCCGGGCTTGGGCCAGGGTGGCGGCAATGATGCCGTTGGAGGTGGCTTCGTAGGGCAAGGAGCGGCTGGCAGGAGAAAAGTGAACCCCCACAATGGCATCGCCAAGGTACACCGTTTCCAGGGGACGCTTGAGCTTCTGCACGCCGAAGCGGCTATCGGTCAAGCCACCGGGGCCATCGCCCCACATGAGATCGAATTCCTCGGTGTAGAGGCGGGCCAGCTCGGGGCTATCCAGCAGCAGCAGGTGATTGGCATTGCCGACGCTGTCGGGGGCATCAAAGTCCCCGTGAATATCAGAGAGCGTGAAATTGGCCGATCCGGTCAAGACTTTCTGCCCGTCGATCACCACAAATTTGTGGTGCATCAGGCCGCTGCCCTTGGAGCCATCGGCGGTATCGTCCAGCCAGGGCACCTGGCCTCCATCCAGCAAGGCGTACACATCTCGGCTGGCAATCTCCTCGGGAGAAAACCGTCCATCGCGGTTCACATCCACCAGGTTGCGGTACTCCTCGAACTTGCGACGGCTGCGCTCGTCCAGCGCCCGCACTTCGGCAGGGGTGAGCTGGTGCCAGGCTCGCACGTAGGTGTTTTCAGTAATAAAACGCACAGGGATCCCCGCCTGCCGCCGCTCCACCAGAGCCTGGGCAATCAGGGGTAGGTTCAGCTCCTGCACGGCAATATCCACCGACTGACGAGCGGAGCGAATCTGGGAAATGATCAACTCTTCCAGGTTGTAGCCATAGCGGCGGATCTGGCGGTAGGGATCCCGATAGGTGCTCTCGCGGCTTTGGTTGAACACCACCCGGATGCGGGGGTGCTGCGGCAGAGGGGCCAGGGTGGGCAGCTCCAGCTCTTGGGGGTAGGGTCTGGGCCGAGGACCCACCCAGTAGCCGATCAAGACCAGAATGAGAAGCAGAGCAGCCCAGGGCAGCCAGCGGCGGAGTTGCCGCA
>NZ_JANSIC010000273.1:0-2967 GCF_047461955.1 Synechococcus sp. R55.7 | reverse complement strand
CCCCAGAGCACCATGCCCAGCACCGTCAGAGCATAGGTACCGGAAAAGGCCAGCGGCGCAAATCCAGCCGATACCGCCACCGCTCCCAGCAGGCTCCACAGCCCCACGCGGTCAAACAGCCAGCCACAGCCCAGGGCTGCTAGGGCATCCACCCCCATGGCCAGGGCATAGAGCAAAGGGATCCCTGCCCCATCGCTCCCTGACTGTTGTTGCAGATGCAGGGCAATGAGGGGAAAATCCGCAAACCCCATAGCCACACAGGCTGCTGCCAAAAGATACAGCCAGAAAACTTTGGGCAAGCCTTTTGCTGGAGTCATCTCCGGCTCCGGCTCAAAGTCGCGCGGACTGGGATACAGCCATTGCGCTAGCCCCAAAGCCGCCAGCCCCACCGCTGCCGGGATCCCCAAGGCCAAAAACGCGCCCCGGAAGCCATATCCCGCTCCTAGCATGGCTGCCACCAGCAGCGGCCCTGCCACTGCCCCAATTTGATCTAGGGTCTCATGCAGGCCAAACCCCAAGCCCCGTCCCACCTGCAGGGCTGCATGAGAAAGCAACACGTCCCGCGGCGGGGTGCGGATCCCTTTGCCGGTCCGCTCGGCCAAGAGCAGCACGGCGGCCCAAGGCCAACTGCCCACCCAGGCCAAAGCCGGGATCACCGCTGTGTTGATGACATAGCCCAAGGTGGTGAGCTGCCAGTGCCCCCGACTGCGGTGCAAGGGATCCCTGCCCAGCTGGTCGCTCCAATACCCCACTCCCAAGCGCAAGCCATAGGCCAATAGCTCCCCCCCGCCGGCCACCAGGCCCACCACCGTGCCGCTGGCCCCTAGGGATCCCAAAAAAGCTCCAGAAATGCTGCGTGCCCCTTCGTAGGTGGCATCGGCGCAGAGGCTGACGATCCCCAGCAAAACAATAAAGCGCAGGGCAGAAGGGGAATCGGGCATAACCAGCTCCTTGGCAATGGGGAATCTATTTTCAGATCTGGACTATTGTTGTTGATGAGGAACATGATGGAATACTTGTACCCTATGGCAAGTAACTAGACCGTCATGCATCAGAGTTTTTACTTCCGGTAGAAAGGCTTTGATTTTTTCCGGCGTGTCGATGAAAGTTACCAAAATGGGCAGATCTGTGGAAAGCTCTAGAAGGTTACTGCTGCGAATATGACTGTTTCGACCAAAGCCAGCAATAGCTCGCACCACAGTACCACCAGCTAGCCCACGCTGACGACCTAGCTCCAGCAGAGCCAGGTAGAGAGGCTTCCCTTGCCAACGGTCTGACTCGCCGATGTAAATATCCAATTTATAAACTTCTGGTTCATCATCTAGCATACTTGTATCCCTTTTGTCTTTGGGCTGTTGCGATTGTCATGGTTACAGATTTTTCCGCTTCACATAAGGTCTACAGTGAAGTGGGATCCTTGTCAGGCAAGAGATTGGCTGGCATTGGCTGTAGTGAGTAACGCTGGAAAAACTGTATATTGCTTTGGTGAAGAGTGCTCCTTAAGATAAGAAATTCCAGGGGGTTGACTAGTGGGGATCCCGGTGCTTTTAAGAAAAAAGTTATTGCCCAAAATGACCAGTTGCTGCACCTGGCTTTTGGATGGATAGATTGCTGATTGATAGGGGTTACGTTAAACGTTATCGCCACAATCGTGCCAACAGGATCCCAAGCTCCATAGCCAAGGCTCCAAATAGGCAAGAACCGAGCCAATAGACAAGCCCAGCAGCAAAGCGATGTTGCTGCCAGAGGCTAAAGGTATCCAGTTCATAGGTAGAAAAGGTGGTGTAGGAACCCAGGAATCCCACCCCGAACAGCAGGCGAATTTCCGGTGAGATCTCAGGGCGTTCCATAGCCACGGTCATGAACCAACCCATGACCACACAACCCGATAAGTTGATGATCAGGGTTCCGTAGGGAAAGCTAGGGCCAAATCGCTCCGCAAACCAGAGGGATAGATAGTAGCGACTCAGGGATCCGCCAATAGCCCCCAACGCAACCGCAAAGGGAACTCTCAAACTGGGAGAGACCAAGCCATGGTTTAGGTAAGCCCACACCGATTGCAAGCGCATCTATTCTCCTTGAACTGTGTTCCCAGAACTTCCTACGGAAAAGGTGGGATCCTTAGCTTTTTCTGCCCTCAGAGATAGGGATCCTGCTTCTCTTGAAGTCCTCTTCCTCTACCAAAATTACCGGAATCGGGCTGGTTTCCAACACCGCTTGGGAAGTGGATCCCACCAAAACCTGCTCCCAGCCGCGGTGGCCCCGCTTGCCCATGACGATGTCGGTTACCTGCCGCTCCTGAGCTAGGGTTACGATGGTCTCTGCCAAGGGCCCCGAGGCCAAGCAAAACTGGTGGCGAATATCCGCCAAAAGACGCTGGGTGAGTTGCCGCAACAGTTCTACCCCTTTCCCCTGCGGCTTATCGGTAACATGCAACACAATCACTTCCCCATCCACCCGCCGCGCCAAATCGGCCACCTTGCGCAGCACGGCTTCGGCCAAAGGGGAGGTGTCCACCGCTGCCAAAAAGCTCACCTTGCCCTGGCTGCCTACCTTGGTGGGATCCACCTCTCCTTTTTCCAAAAGCCGGGGAGCACACACCTGGGTCAGCCAAGCACCCAGGGGGGCCGTGACCAAAATCGACAGAGCCGCCAAAGCCAAAATGATCTCCCCACCGGGGATCCCTTGGGCCAAAGGGATCCCACCAATAGCCGCCTGCACCGTCGCCTTGGCCATGTTGCCCGGTAGCAAAAACAGCCGCTCCCGCCCGTTCCAATTGCTTCCCAGAGTGGAAAGCCACCAACCCAGGCCCCGCCCCAGCAGCAGACTCAAGGTCAAGAGCAGCAAGCCCGGCCAGAACACGGATCCCAGCACCCCCAGATCCAGCGACGCTCCCAGTAGCACAAACAACACGATCTCCGCCACCGTCCAGAGGGCATCGAACCCACCCCGCAGCCGCCGCGCCAA
>NZ_JANSIC010000272.1:0-2967 GCF_047461955.1 Synechococcus sp. R55.7 | reverse complement strand
AATGGGGCCAACATGATTGCCAAACTTGGGGCTGCTGTAAACCAGCCTAGAGGTCCGTGGTTGGCTTGCCAACTACAGGGCTACCGAAAGCCTGCACTCTTTCGCTTTAGCGGTGCGGAGCGCTCTGCGTCAGCATGAGTGCGGGTAGTTTACTAGAGGCGCTGGATGGCAACAGGAACTTGGGGAGTGGCAATGGTGCAAGTCGAGGTGTTGGCAGAACAGACACAAAGCTGTGCCCGGCGGCTGGGGATCCCTCAGTTTGATCTCTACGGGGCTCAAGTGGATGAAACCAGCGTGCAGGTAGATCATGGGGAACCTCGCCAGGTCAAGGCTTCCCACCGCTGCAGCGTGACGGTGCGGGCCTGGAACGACCAAGGGCAGGTGGGAGTAACTTCCACCACCGATGTGGATGAGGCGGGGCTGGAACTGGCCCTGCAAACGGCCTTTGAAGCCAGCCATTTTGGCGTGCGGGAACATGCCCCTCAATTCAGCCCGGAAGCCACTCTGCCCATTGCCCAGCCTTGTAACGACAAAGGGCCGTTGGCTTTGGCCGGCGACTTGTTGGAACAGTTGGTGGCTGCCGAAAAGGCACTGCTGGGATCCCATCCCGCCATTCAGGGGGTGCCCTACAACGGCCTAGCGCAGCGGCAGATCAACCGCTTCTACCTCAACAGCCACCAAGCCCTACGACAAGAGGAGCATACCCTTGCTTCGGTTTTTCTCTACAGCAAGGCAGAGCAAGAAGGACGCAAACCCCGCAGCGCTGGAGCCATGCGAGTGGCCCGCAGCCTGGATGAGTTGGATATCCAGGGTTGTGTGCAGGAAGCTGCTGAGAAACTGATTAGCCATCTGGAGTACGAGCGGATCCCTTCTGGAAAATACACAGTGGTCTTTTCCGGAGAAGCCTTTTTGAGTTTGTTGAGCGCCTTCTCCAATGTGTTCAATGCTCAAAACATTTTGGACAACCAAAGCCTGTCCACCCCAGAATCCCTGGGCAAGACCATTGCCTCGCCTCTCCTATCGGTGTGTGATGATGCTCTACACCCGACCAATGTGGGAGCGATCAGCTTTGATGGAGAAGGCACCCCCACTCGCCGTGTCCCTCTCATCACCAATGGGGTCTTGACCCACTTTTTGCACAGCGCCGGTACGGCTAAGCGCCTAGGAGCCAAGCCCACCGGCCATGCCAACATCGGCGCCAAGGTCACAGTTGCCGCCCACTACTACCATGTATTTGCCGGGGCACCGCCGGAGAGCACCTATGACTTGGCTACAGCTGAAAATGTAGTTTGGATCGATGAGCTGCAAGCGCTTCATGCCGGCGTTAAGCCCCTACAGGGATCCTTCTCGCTGCCGTTTCAGGGGTGGTGGGTACGCCAAGGAGAACGCATCAGCATCGAAGCGGCCACGGTGGCCGGAGACTTCCTGGAGCTGTTGAAGTCGATTTTCTACGTCGAGCCCGAGCCGCAAGTCACACCCGGTGGGCTGTGTCCCCGCATTTGGGTTGCCGATCTCTCCATTACCGGGCAATAACCTCACTTCAAACTCATGCAACTGACCCGCATCGACCTCAACAGTTGGCTCATCCACACCCGGGAGCAAACCTTCCTATTGGATCCGTGGCTGGTGGATCCCCTGGTGTTTCTGGGGATCCCCTGGTTCATCCGCCTGGAGCACCGCCAGCCGCTCCCTTTTACGCCGGAGACCTTGCCCAAAATCGACGGGATCCTCCTCAGCCAAGCCCAGCCGGATCACTGCCACCCACCAACGTTGCAGCGCCTGGATAAGCGGATCCCCGTTTTGGCCTCGCCGGCTGCAGCCAGAGTCGTGAAGAGTCTGGGATTTGCAACGGTTCAGGCTCTGGATCCCTGGCAGTCTGTTCGCTGGGGGGATCTGCGGGTCACAGCCATTCCCGGTGCGCCCCTAGGGCCTGTCCGTGAGCTGGGCTATCTGCTGGAAGAGGTGCCCTCTCAGACACGGCTTTACTACGAGCCTCATCTGTCCCAGCCGGATGTCCGCCCGCGGCTGCAGCAGGAATTGTGCCCCATTCATACTCTGCTGATCCCGGTGGTGGGGCAGATCTTTCCCCTCTTGGGAGAGGTGATCATGGGGCCAGAGCGGGCCCTGGAGGTGGTGGCAGCCCTACGCCCCCAGCAGGTGATCCCTACGGCGATGGGAGAGGTGGACTACCACGGGTGGTTTGCCGCCCAGATCCGCCCCTTGGGCAGCCTGCAGGAGTTTCGAGAAAAGCTGGCAGCCTTGAATGCCGCCACGTCCCAATCCATCCAGTTGTGTTGCCCCGCCCCCGGAGAAACGGTGTCTCTTTCTGTCGTGGCCAAGACATGAGCCTTCCTTCCCAAGCCCCGCCTAGCGCCGATCTGGTGGCCATCTTGCGGGCAGATTACGCTCGCTTTCCCCGGGATCAGACCTATGCGATCTACGACCCGCAGGTTTACTTCCGGGATCCCCTCAACGAGTTTCGCGGCTTGGATCGCTATCGCCGCATGATCGAGGGGATAGGGCGTTGGCTACAGGATATCCGTCTCGAGCTGCAGGATATTCGGCAAACCGGCAACCAGATCCGCACCGAGTGGATCCTAAGCGGTTCTTTGGCTTTGCCTTGGCGTCCCCGCCTGTGCATCCCCGGCTGGACAGAAATACAGATCAACGAGTCGGGGTTAATCGGATCCCATATTGACTACTGGCGATGCTCCCGCTGGGAAGTG
Organism: Synechococcus sp. R55.7; assembly: GCF_047461955.1. Classification (NCBI taxonomy): domain Bacteria; kingdom Bacillati; phylum Cyanobacteriota; class Cyanophyceae; order Synechococcales; family Synechococcaceae; genus Synechococcus; species Synechococcus sp. R55.7. The sequence goes on along the minus strand of NZ_JANSIC010000272.1, from coordinate 241 downwards.
CTGCTGCAGATGTTTCGGCCTGGGGATCCCAAAGGATCCCGTTAATAGCTTCCATCCTTTGCTAGGATCACAAAGCTGACTTTTTAGCCCTCCTGGAAAGTCGCCCCTATTCTCAATCTGGAGAGATGGCCGAGTGGTCGAAGGCGCAGCACTGGAAATGCTGTGTGGGGCAACTCACCGTGGGTTCGAATCCCACTCTCTCCGTAATCCGATAACGTCCACTGAAGTCCAGAAAGCTCTT
>NZ_JANSIC010000271.1:0-3007 GCF_047461955.1 Synechococcus sp. R55.7 | reverse complement strand
GCAAAGCCCGCTGCACCGAGCCTAGGTAGCCCTCTCCAAACAGGTTGAGATGGTTGAGCCAGTGGTAGAGCTGGTAGAGGGGCTTGCGGTGAGGATATCCCTTATCCAAAGGATAGGTCTGCTGATAAGCCCGATAGAACTCCGGCGGAAAGCCGCCAAACAGTTCTGTCATCGCCAGATCCGTCTCTCGATCCCCGTAGTAGGTGGCCGGATCGAAAATCACCGGGGATCCATCGGCCAAGGCCCCGTAGTTGCCGCCCCACAGATCTCCATGCAACAGAGCGGGTTCTGGCCTGTAATCCTGAAAAAAAGCTTCTAGCTCCGCCATTACCCGTTCGGCTTGGGCCACCCACGTGCCGCGATACCCCTGTTGGCAAGCCAATTTCACCTGGTAGAGCAGCCGCTGTTCCCGATAAAAATCCGGCCAATTCTGCCGCCAACTGTTGATCTGAGGCGTAGAGCCGATGGTGTTGTCGCGCTCCCAACCGTAGCTGCCGTTGGGGGATAGGGTGCGGTGCAACTGGGCCAACTGGGATCCCAATAAACCCGCAGTCTGCGGACGGGGCGAGGTTAGCTCCAGGTATTCCAGCACCAAGTAAGCCTGCTCTCCTACGGATCCCCAGATGATGGGCTGGGGCACGCGAATGGCCTGGGCAGCCGCTAGGGTTTGCAAGCCCGCAGCTTCCGCTGCAAACATCTCCAGCGCCCTTTCTCCCCCACGGGCCAATTTGACGAAGTAGTCTTTTACCCCTTCTGCAAGAGGGCTTTGGGAAGCGCAGGAAAACCGATAGGTGGCGTTGATGCTGCCTCCGCCCACAGAACGATACTGTAGGGGCTGGATGGGATCCCCTGTTGCTTCTGAAAGGTGCTGGGCGATGGTCTGCCAAAGAGTTTGCATCAGCAGCAAAAGTCAATTGTCGGAGAAAAACAGGTACTTATGGTCATTTCGGGTAGTCATTTCAGGTTAGGGTGAGACGCCTGAGCCATTGCCTGGGCCATTGAGAAAAGCCCTATGGCCCCGTGCATTCAAAGTTTTAGGTGTGGGCGCAGTCTCCTGGTTTAATTGAAATGACCATAACTCTTTTTTTGTGCTACTTTCACCTTCTCATTCTCAAGAGCACAGTCAATAGCGCGAGGACTCCGTCCCGCTGGCAGGACGGGTTGGACGCCAGACCGGGCTCTATCCTTCAGTCGAGCTTCTGGGTACTGGTCTCCGTCTTGCTGCAGGGCAGCCGAGTCTATCTTGCGCTTGCGGGTCTTGACTTTTGTCGGCCTCAGGTCTTCTCGGTTCAGCCAGCGATAAACTGTTGCACGACTAACCTTGTTCATCCGTGCAACTGCTCCCTTCCTGGACATACCCTATGACTCTCTCTCAGGTCTAAGCTTCCTCCTGAGGTCTACCTCCATGCCTTCTTAGCTGCAGGGCCGTCTCATTCTTAAATGAATTGACCCTGTTCCTAACCTGTGGGGCTCTGGGGTCTTGAGCTTCCGCCTCCTATGGGGAAAGTGGGGGGAGAGCTGTATCTCAAATTAAGTTCGAATTGAGGTCAGCATTAGCGGCGGAGAGGCTCAGAAATGGCCACCACATCCTGCAGAAACTGATCCTGTTGCTGGCGCAAAATGCCCAGGTCAGGACCTTGGTTGAGCAGGACAAAGTGGATGCCATTCGGCAGCTGCCCCATCGTCATCAGCCGATCCGCAGCGGATCCCACCTGAGCAGCCGTGCCTGGGGGCAAGGTGCGCGCCCGCAGGGTGCTGTGGCCAGTGCCCGCTCTGGGCAAGATCCGAGTCGGATCCCCATCTGTGAAATCTACCAGGTGTTCCCAGAGATGAGCTAGGGCGCGGGGGGAAAGGTACAGCGCTCGCCCTCTTTGCCCCAGGCGAATGTCTTGCTCGGCGGGGGCCATTTGGGAATCCAGGCGGGAAATGGGCTGAGCCACCAACCGCTGCCGCAGGTACTCCAGCAGGGCTGTTTCGCCCCCCAGTTCCGCCAACAGGGCTTCTGCCATGGCTCGGTCGTTGCTGCCATTGAGGATCTGCAACAGGGATCCCAGCCGTAGCGAGGTGTAGCTGGCCAGGCAGTGGGCGTCCGCGGGGAGGGCTGTTAGGACTGACACCGAGCCGCGAATGACAACCGGATGGGGTTGTTGAGTATTGCTGAGGAGTTCTGCCAAACGTTGAGCGCCGCCCAAAGGATCGGGTTGGCCCAGCAAACGGAAGGGGGGCAACACCTTCACATCCCCGTCGATCTGGCGAATGTTGAGGCTATGCAAATGGCGGGCCAGCTCTGCCACATTCGCTTCCGTGAAATAGGGATCCCCGCCACCCACCAGGATCAAATCTCCCGTCAAGCGATGGCCCAACCGATGGCCTGTGGTGTAGAAGCGGGTCTCAAAGCGATGCTCGTAACCCCAAGTCTCCAGGGCCATCAAGCTGATGGCCAACTGATCCAAGGCTCCCACCGGCAAAGGTCGATCCGGCCCATGCTCCGCCAACAGCTCCCCTTCCGGCGTCCAGAGCAGGATCCCCTGTTGAGAGAGCGCTCCCCCTTGGGCCGCCAATCCTTGCAAAAAGCCGGACAAGACCGAAGCGTAAGGAGAATCTTCCCACTGCGGCGATTGGGCGCGGGGCCACCAAGGGGGAAGGCCCGGAGTCCCACTTGGGGAAGGCAGCGGCGGCGGTGGAGTGGGGATGGGGGGGAAGGGATTCTGAGTCAATGTGGGAGACTCGACTTCAGCACCTGTGGGGTTGCTCCAGCAGGCCCCCAAGGCCAAAGCACCAGCTAACGGGATCCCTGCCCAGAGGAGACGACGATGGGGGCGCAACCCCTGTGGGATAAGCGGCATGATGACCTCACAAAGACACTTGCAAAGGACAACGGGCTGGCAAAAGACTTGACGCTACTCTAGTGCCATCCGAACTGCCTTGGCAAATCTCTGTGCCAGCCTTTTCCAGCGTTATCGACTCCGGCCAAGGCAAGCCCATCTTTTGCTTGTCAGGGATCCCA
>NZ_JANSIC010000270.1:0-3021 GCF_047461955.1 Synechococcus sp. R55.7 | reverse complement strand
GGCATGGCCTGTTTATTGCGTGGGTATCATGCCGCCACTGTTGTTCCGGTTATCCGTCCGGCCCTGGCGAGCCTTGTCGGTGGGCCTGGCAGTTGTGTTGGGGATGGGAGGGTGGAGCTCTGCCCAGGCCCAGGTGTTGCTGCACGTCCCTCTGCCCAATGGGGGCTTGATGCAGGCCCAAGCGCTACAACTGGCCACCGACTCGCTGCGGTTAGCCCAGTTTGGCCAGACGGAAGAAGCGCTGCGCCGCCTGCAACTGGCCGTGGCCATGGTGCCCAACTCCTCAGAGCTGCTCTATGTTTTGGGCAACGTCCACCTAGAACTGGGGGACTTGGAGCAGGCGATTGCCTCGTTGCAGAAGGCCCGCGCCCTGTCTCCTCAAGATGGGGCTGTTCTCTACTCGCTGGGATCGGCTTATTTGCGGCAGGGCAGCTACTTTGCCGCTGCTGAAACCCTGGAACGAGCTGTGGCCCTGCAACCGGATAACCCCAACGCTCGCTTCCAACTGGGCAATGCCTACCTCATGCTGGATCGGTGGGATGCGGCCCGGCAGGAATATGAGAAGACCTTGGAGTTGGATTCCGCCTATTGGCCGGCCATGAACAACATGGGCTTGGTGGACTATGAGCAGGGGGATCTGGACGCCGCCATCGATCGCTGGGAACGCACGATAGAGATGAACGACTCTGTGGCAGAGCCCTATTTGGCCCTGGCGACTGCCCTCTACATTCGGGGAGAAACCGAACGGGCTGAGGAACTGGGGGCAAAGGCCATGCGCTTGGATCCCAACTACGCCCGCCTGCAGGTGTTGCGGGAGAACCTGTGGCGAGAAAACCTGCTGCGAGATGTGCAGATCCTCCTGCGCACCCGCCCTGTTGCAGAAGCTCTGCAGCAAGCCGCTATCGAGCAGTTCAACCGGCGGATGGGCCTCTCAGAATAGATTCAGGATAGATTTAGGAATTGACAGTGGGAAGTTCTGCAGGGGATCCCTTGAGAACTCGTGCCTGAAACTTGGCCCGAATCCGCTCGGCAATCCCGGCACTGTTCAAGCCTAGTTCTGCCAAGGATTCCTCGGGGGTGGCGTGCTCCACCCACACATCCGGCACCCCCAAGCGCAACAAGGGCACTGCCAGGTCGGCGTCGAGCAGGGCTTCGGCCACTGCCGAGCCAAACCCACCCATGAGGCAACCTTCTTCCACCGTCACCACCAAGCGGCTCTGTTCGGCCAAAGGCAGGATCAGCTCAGTATCCAGAGGCTTGGCGAAGCGGGCATTGACCACCGTGGCTGAGATGCCGTGTTCTTTCAAGATCTCCGCCGCCTGCAGGCTGGGATGCACCATCGACCCATAGGCCAGGATCAGCACCTCGCCGCCGCTGCGCAACACCTCGGCTTTGCCGATGGGCAGGGGTTCCCATCCCTCTTCTGCCAGAGGCACCCCCACGCCAGATCCGCGCGGGTAACGCATGGCGATGGGGCCCTGGGTGTACTGGATCCCGGTCACCACCATGCGCTGTAGCTCCGCTTCATCTTTGGGAGCCATTAGCACCATTTCCGGAATGCAGCGCAGATAGGCGATGTCGTACATGCCTTGGTGGGTGGGGCCATCGGCTCCTACAACTCCCGCCCGATCCAAGCAAAAGAAGACCGGCAACTTTTGGATACAGACATCGTGGATGATCTGGTCGTAGGCCCGCTGCAAGAAGGTGGAATAAATGGCCACCACTGGCCGCATTCCCTCACAGGCCATGCCAGCCGCCAACGTTACAGCGTGCTGCTCGGCGATCCCCACATCCACAAACTGATCCGGCAGCTTTTCCTTGAGCTTATCCAGGCCAGTGCCCGTATCCATAGCGGCGGTGATGCCGATGATGCGGGGATCCCGCTCGGCCAGCTTGCAGAGGGCATGGCCAAAGACCTTGCTGTAGCTGGGGGGCTTAGGCTTGGTGGGCGGGTAGGGCTTGCCGGTGGCCAGGTCGAAGCGGGATTGGGCGTGATACCCCACCTGTTCCGCTTCGGCAGGCGGGTAGCCCTTGCCTTTGACGGTGGCCACATGCACCAGCACCGGCCCGGAGATGCCGTGGGCCAACTCAAAGGCATCCAACAACTCCGCCAGGTTGTGCCCGTCCACCGGCCCCACGTAGGTAAAGCCCAGCTCCTCAAAGATAATGCCGGCTTTGTTGTTTTGCACAGCGGTAACCAGCTTCACCGTTTCCTTGAGGCGGTCAATTTCTGGGCTGAGGCTGGATCCCAGTAGGGGCAGGTTCTTCAGTTGCTCTTCTAGGCTGTCGGCCAAAAACTGCACCGGCGGGCTGAGGCGCAGGCGGTTTAAATAGCGAGGGATCGCCCCCACATTGGGGGAAATAGACATGCCGTTGTCGTTGAGCACCACCATTAGGTTGGTCTTGGGCAGGTGCCCGGCGTGGTTGATGGCTTCATAGGCCATGCCTCCGGTCAGGGCACCATCCCCAATGATGGCCACCACCTTGAAGTTGTCTCCCCGCCGATCCCGAGCGATGGCCATGCCCAAAGCTGCCGAGATGCTGGTGGAAGCGTGCCCCGCCCCAAAGTGATCGAAGCGGCTCTCGCTGCGCTTCAGGTAGCCGGAAATCCCCCCCTTCTGGCGCAATGTGTGGAAATTGTGGTACCTGCCGGTGAGCATTTTGTGGGCATAAGCCTGGTGCCCCACATCCCAGATCACCTTGTCTCGATCCAGATCGAGGGTCTTGTAGAGGGCCAAGGTCAGCTCCACCACCCCCAGCCCTGGCCCCAGATGACAGCCGACCGGGGAATTGGCAGCCGTCTGCAGATGTTTGTCGCGAATCTGGCGGGCTAGGCTGCGCAACTGGCTCAGGTTCAGGTTTCGGAGCTGGTTGGGATGAGTGATGTCACTCAGGTGCATAATGGACTCGTCCTTCCGGTGTGATCTCACTCTAATTCATTTTCAGGAGGGGTTTTGTAGCCCTCCCTCTCAAAACTTCAAGGAATGCAGGGATCCCCCTTAATGCTGGGCCAAGGGCAGT
>NZ_JANSIC010000269.1:0-3065 GCF_047461955.1 Synechococcus sp. R55.7 | reverse complement strand
CCATATAAGTGGGCAACATACTCTCCGTACCCGTTGTAGGGCAAGGTGGGAACGATTTGCCACTGGGAACGGGATCCGAAACCAATCAAGACTTCCTGCTCCTGTGACCAGCGGGGGTGGGGCACCCTAGGATCCACATTGGCCTCAAATCCATACTCCTCAGGGGCGAGGGTATTCCAAAACGTAGAGGGTTGATGATCCAAAAACTCGATTTTGACGATGGATTTTCCCCCTTTAAAGCCATACTTCCAGGGAACTACCATGCGAATTGGCGCTCCGTGCTGTTTGGGCAACGGCTTGCCATAAACGCCGAGGGCAAAAAAGGCCAACTCGTTGGCCATTTCCTCGATCCGCAACCCTTCCGTGTAGGGCCAAGGCAAGTTGGGGGGCCAGATTGGGCCAGGCATAATTTCCGGATCGTAAAAGGAAGTGAAGCGGACAAATCGAGCCGTCGGCAAAGGATCCACCCGTTCCAGCAACAGCCGCATCGGAAAGCCCAACCACGGCACCACCATCGCCCAGGCTTCCACACAGCGAAAGCGATAGATGCGCTCTTCGAGGGGGAAGTTAAACAGATCTTCCAGGCCCAACCGCTGAGGATGCCGCACCAGCCCGGTAATCTCGACAGTCCAGGGATCCGTGGGCAAAGCCTGTGCAGCCCGCCAGACGCGCTTTCCGGAGCCAAACTCGTAAAAGTTGTTGTAACGAGCAGCTACAATCTCCTCGGTGACGGGCCTGCCCACATCCGAAAAGTGGGGGTTGAGTGGGATCCCCCTCAGCTCTCGTTCTACCGAGGGAGCAGCTCCCCTGCTGCCAAACCCAAAAATAGAAAAACTGGCTCCCACCCCAACGGATCCCAGTTGCGCTAGAAATTGCCGCCGGCTGAAAAACATCTCTTCTGGAGTGACCTGTGCCTCTCGTTGCCAGGGGTGAGGAACTCGGATCCCGAACATCCATCAGCCATCCTTTGATTCAGAGTCAGGGAAAAAGTCTGCCGCCCGAACTACTACATCCTAAATGAATTACTACATCCTAAACGGATCTAAGCCGACATTCCCCGAGCTCGTTTCCAGCGCTGCCCCATGTGTAGTCATTTCAAATGTAGTCATTTCAAACAGCAATGAAACGATTTGTTATGTCTGTCCCTGGCTCCCCTCTCCTTTTGAGAGAGGGGTTGGGGGTGAGGGAAACCCTGCAGGCTGGGATGATCGGTGACGAAATCACGGTATAGCCGTGTTGGCTGAGTCCGTGCTGCTGGAAAAAAGTGTGGGGATCAGCTAAGGACTTGAGCTGGGCTCCGGCAAAACGTAGATGGACTCCACTTGCCGCCCTGCCGATGGCACTGCCTGGATGGTGCCCTTGTCGATGTGGTAAATGACTTTCTCCGCTTGCAACTGATTCTCCCCTTGGTTGATGATGACCTGGCCCTCCAGCTCAATGCGTTGCTCCTGGCTGTAATACACAGCTCTTTGGGCGCGGGCCGTAAGCCGCTCGGCAGGAAAACTGAGGGTGACATTGCCAATGGCCGTAAAAACCCCTGTGTTGGCGTTGGCCTCCTGCACATCGGCGCTGATGCTGATGGCACGGGGATTCTGACCCCAAGCCGGGATTCCAAGGGCCAGCACCACACCCACAGCCCAGCCCAGCGTCCCTAGCCGCTGCCAACCCTTCCGGTCAAACGCCATCTCCAAAGCCATGCCCCATCACCCCGTCAAACCACCACAGCAGCCAGTCTAGCCCGTCAATCCAGGTCACAATGGCGGGGGGCAGCCTATGGGTCCGTTCCCTTTCCCCCCTGGGGCAGAGCTTGGGCAAGCTGTCTTTCCAATTCGGCAACGCGCTGCATGAGCTGTCGGTTGGCTTCCAGCAGCTCCCGCGCCTGGCTGTTGAGATAGGGATCCGACTCCCACCAATTGATGCCGATCTCCTTGGCCTTATCCACCGAAGAAATCAGCAGGCGAATGCGCACATTCAGCAACTCCACATTGCCCACCGAAACGGTGATGTCTCCGGCGATCACAATGCCCTTGTCCAGCACCCGCTCCAGCACATCGGCCAGCGAGGAGCCATGAGTAGCCGTGGTCAAGGGTTGAGAGCTAATCGGCACAGGGTTAATCGACCTCCAAAGTGTACCAACAGGCAAAAGACTCAGCCAGGCAGTTGGTCTAGCAGATAATTCAGCAGCTGGGATCCCTCTTCATAGCGCTTGCCAGCCCGGGGCAACAGCACATCCGCACACAAAGCGCGAAAATCGGCATTCTCTTTGCTAACTGCCAGCTCATGTTCCTTGACAATGCGCCCGATCATCAAACAACTGCGCAGGCTGGGGTGGCGCGTCAGATCCAACTTGCGGCGAAAAGCCCGCACAATGTGGACGATCTTGAGGGCGTCGGGGCCGGATAAGCCTATTCGCGAGGTGAGAATCTCCTTTTCGGTCTCGATGTCCGGCTCCCCCATATCGATGGTGATCATCCGATCCAGCAGCGCATCTTGGGCCCTGTGAACCCCGGTATATTCCTCCGGGTTAGAGGTAAAAATGGCCCGGAACTGGGGATGCACCCGCAGATATTCCGAGCGGTTGCTGTCCGGCGGCAACACCAGCAGCCTCTCCTCCAAGGCACTCAGGAGAGCATTGTTGGCCTCAGGGCGGGAGCGATTGAACTCGTCGTAGATGAGGGTAAACCCCTCTCGGCAAGCCAAGGTGAGGCGGGCATCCACCCAGCGCTGCTGCACATCCTCCTCCGTCTTCACCACCGAGTGAATGAAGTTGTCCACCACCCGCCGATGGGTAAAACCGGTGCGCCCCCCGATGAGGTCGGAAGAATCGAAGCGGTCATCCCCATAGATCAGCATGATGGGGCGGCCCAGCAGGCTGGCCAGATGCATCGCCAAAGTGGTTTTGCCCGTACCCGAAGGCCCCCGCAAATGCACCGCAAAGCCCGATTGCAAATAGCGCAAAGCGCGGCGGGTAATCCGCTCAATGTAGGGGGTGTTCACGAACTGGCGGGGACGCGCCTGCAGAACCGTGGCCATGGAGATACTCAACCTCTTTGCTGCCCTAGACT
>NZ_JANSIC010000268.1:0-3077 GCF_047461955.1 Synechococcus sp. R55.7 | reverse complement strand
CGGTCTAGCTAACAAAGCCAATCCCCAAAGATCGAAAATGGCCCCCTGGCTGCGCCTCAGCCCCTCCATCTCTCCTGCAGCTTGAGCTCCATCTGCAGATCCCGCGCCGGGACAGGGTCAGCTTCCAGTCTTGCTGCCCATCTCGGCAGCTTGGATCAAGGCCCTGGCTCGCTGTTGATCCAACTTGGCTTGCAAGCGCTCTTGCTTGTCGCTGCTGGTATTCAAAACTTTGCTTGCTTCGTCCAAGAGGGCCTGAGCCGCTGCCTTATCCACTTTTTCACCCCGCTCTGCTCGGTTGACCAGGACGGTTACCTCGTTATTTTCGACTTCTGCAAATCCGCCCATGACCGCAATGGCCAACCACTTTCCATCGGCTTTGACCCGCATAACGCCATTGCCGATGGCGGTCAAGAGGGGGGCGTGCCCGGTGAGAATGCCCAATTGGCCCGAAGTGGCAGGGAGGATCACTTCCTCGCTGGGGGCATCCCAAACCGTGCGGTCGGGGGTAATCACACGAACCATCAGCGTCACGACAGATCTCCTGAGGGCTTGAACACTTTCGCGTCGGCGGTGCGGAGCACCCTGCTTCCGATCCTACCGGATCCGGATCCCTGCAGCTTTGCCGGGTTCTCCTTTTGTCTCTTCTCTCGAGGCAGCCACACTTAACCTGTGCATAACTTTGCCTTTACCTCAGGCTGGAAGGCAAGCGCTAAGGTGTTGTCGGGAACACTTATCTCTCGCCCCCACCTCAGCATTGACGGCCAGACCATTGCTGTTGGTTTGTAGAAGGGAGCCCAACGACCGGTGCGCCCAGTTTCCCTAGCGGAGCCAGCTTATGCCTGAAGCAATGCCTAGCCATTTTGCTGCCGGCCTGTCCACACGGGAGCGCCAGCTGCTAGAAGACCTCTACCGAAGCCGCAGTTTATCTCCCTACACTCCTGGCCAGGTTATCCCTCTGTTTCCTGAGGAATGGGTGATCGTCTGTCGGGGCGTGGTACAGTTGACCACCCTCTATCCCAATGGCGGTGAGGCGTTGTTGGGGTTTGCCGGCCCCTCCATGCCCCTGGGATCCCCTCTGACGATGCTGGATCCCTACCAAGCTAAGGCTTTGACGGCAGTTGATGTGCTGCGGCTGCCGGCAGCAGAGGTGGAAGCCTCAGAGATCCTGAGTCAAGGGCTGCTCAAGCAGGTGGTGCGTCGGCTGCGCCAAACCGAAGCATTGCTCGCCTTGGCCGGACGGCGGCGGGTAGAGGATCGGCTGCGCCAGTTGCTCTCCCTTTTGGCTGTGGAGCTGGGATCCCCGGTTGCAACAGGGGTGCGCCTGCAAGTGCGCCTTACCCACCAGGACTTGGCCAATGCCATCGGCACTACCCGGGTCACCATTACCCGTCTCCTAAACCGCTTTCGCCAGCAGGGCTGGGTTGCGGTGGACAAAAACCGGCACCTTGTCATCAAACTCGCCCACGCTCCGTAAAACCTTTAGAAACTGAGCAGGATCTGCTCCTAGGGCATGGCTGAAAGCTGGCAGTTTTTGGCTCGTAGTTAACTGCTGGGAGATGGAGCTGACGGGAGTCGAACCCGTGTCCGAGATGGGTACTGAGGGATCACTCATTCACAGGTTTAGCCTCTTTGACCCTCGAGGCGGGGATCGCCGTTTGGATCCCGGCGATGGGAGTTCTCCGCCTAATCTTAGTCTCTCCCTCGACGGAGCCAGAGTAGAGAGCTGCACCCGTTGGGGTTGTGATCCGCCCACTTAACGGGGTCGTGAGCAGATCCTCGAGCTCAGAGTAAGTTTTCGGTTACTGAGCCTTAGGCAGCCAAAGCAGCCGCTTTACGAGCAAAGGGTACGACGTTGTTCGCACGTACTTTTTTGAGCCTGGTGGTAACGGGATAAGCTCAATCCCGACCTGCCTCATGAACCCATGTTCGCCACCCCGTCGAAACCGTTACAGCCCCAGGGTTGACTTGAGTCCAGCATAGCAAGATTTTTGGGGATACGGCCAGAACCTTTGCGAATGTGACAGAAGCTTTGCTAATATGACGAAGCTGCAAACTTGGGTCGGTAGCTCAGCGGTAGAGCACTCGGCTTTTAACCGATTGGCCCAGGGTTCGAATCCCTGCCGACCCATGTCAGTCTTCCCCTTCCAAAATGCGGGGCACCTTGAAGAACATGTCTGCCCGGTCAGGGGCGTTGGCCAGGATCCCTTCGATATCGGGGTAGGGCTCAACTTCATCGGGGCGAGTGGGCAGTTCCATGTCCAGGACATGAAAGGTGGGCTCTACCCCCTCCGTGTCCAGCTCCTTCAGTTGCTCCACGTAGGCCAAGATGTCTGCTAGCTGCTCTGTGAACTGGATCTCTTCCTCTTCGGTCAGCTCCAGACGAGCCAAGTGAGCAACATGTTGGACTTCTTCCCGTTTCAGCATCCTCTCCTCCGGCTCCCAGGTTATCGACTTAACTTAGTCTAGGGTAGTTGAGCGCAACCGTTCGCGTTAGCGGAACGGAGTCCTTCTGCAGGAAGGCTCAGTACACCTCCAGGTTGGCGCGCCCGGTGGTTTTCAGCCAGTTTTGGGCCTCGATGTAGTTGTTGGGGGCAATGCGAATGGCCCGAATCCAGTACTGGGCAGCCTCGTTGAACAGGGCCTCTGCTGTTTCCTCATCCCCGGCTTGCAGGCTCAGCTCGCCCTTGTGGTGCAGCAGCACGGCAATGTTGTTCAGAGCAGAGCAAAGTCTTGGGTTCAACTCCAGAGCTTGGTGATAGTACTCCAGAGCCTTGTCCAGTTCGCCGTTGCTCTGGTAGATCAGGCCCATGTTGTAGAGAATGTAGCTGCGGTCTTCTTCCCCTTGCTCGAGGGCAAGGGCTTCTCTGTAGTTTTCTAGGGCCTCGGCGTATTCTCCTTCGCTCTGAGCGGCCATGCCATCCCGGTAGTAGGCAAAGGCTTTCTTTTGCTCAGAACTCACCCCTGGCAGCAGTTTCAGAATTAGATCGGCCATGACGGTGAAGGTCTTGTCAATGAAGTTGTCGTTCTTCATGCTGCGCGGCATGGCTGACCCCTTTTAAGTTTAGGACTAAGGATCT
>NZ_JANSIC010000267.1:1238-3080 GCF_047461955.1 Synechococcus sp. R55.7 | reverse complement strand
AAAACCTACTTATGCTGGCGGTAACCTACAAGTACCGGATTGATCCAGATGCCTCTTGCTCTTGTCCGGTGGACAGGGGTTCCTGGGTGCAGGAGTCCATCCTGCCTGCCGATGCACCGTTCCCTGTGGATTAGACTTGTTTTGCAAGCTGGCAGTAGCCAGGGAGGCTGGGGAAGGGAAGCCACTTGTCCAGTCGTTTTGTCGGGGGTTGTAGACCCAGACAAGTGGCGTGGGGCAGGAATGCCCGACCGCGAGGTAAGGACTCCGTCCTGCTGACGGGAAGGGTGGCCCGCGCTCTGTCCGTAGGACGAGCGCCGGGAGGATGTCACGGTGCATGAAGGGTGGGATCCTCTGCACAAGCGTTCGTGAGGTTGGGTTCATGTCTTCCGTGCTGTGGCAAGCGATTGGGTATGCCTGTGGGATCTCGCTGGGGCTCCTAGGCTTGGTTGCCCTGGTCAACGTTCTTGTGGGGTGGCTGGATCGGCAGACCTCAGAGACTCCGGAGGAGCCGACCGAGTCGCCAGAACCCTGCAGCACAACGGAGGGATCCCCGTCGGCATGAGTGACAGGGTTCGCGTTCACGTCTGGGTACGGGGGCGGGTTCAGGGGGTGGGGTTTCGCGCCCACACCGAAGCCATGGCCCGCAATGCCGGTGTTGGCGGCTGGGTGCGCAACTTGCGGGATGGTCGCGTCGAGGCCGTTTTTGAAGGATCCCCTGCTGCGGTGGAGGCCATGCTGCGCTGGTGCCAACAGGGCAGCCCCGGTTCGGTTGTGGAGGCCATTGAGCAACGTTCCGAGCCGCCGGAAGGTCTACCCACTTTTGAGATTCGCCCTACCGTTTGAGGAAGTTTCGCTGTTCTGAGGATCTGCTTCAAGCTGGGCTGCTCCGGCCTCGTCCTGGGTTCTGGGCTGCCGTCCCCAGAAACTGTCTGTGAGCTGGGATCCCCCAAGGTCGCACTAGAATGGTTACACCGCCAGTTTTTCCTATCCCATGACTGTTGCTGCCCCCGCCAAAGTGCAATACGAAGCTGTGATTGGGCTGGAAGTTCACTGCCAGCTCAGCACCCGCTCCAAGATCTTTTCCAGCAGCGCGACGGCATTTGGCGCTCCCCCCAACACGAATATCGACCCGATTTGTATGGGCTTGCCCGGCACCCTGCCGGTGTTGAACGAAAAGGTGCTGGAGTACGCGGTCAAAGCCGGTTTGGCCTTGAATTGCACCATTGCCCCCTACAGCAAGTTCGACCGCAAGCAATACTTTTACCCCGACTTGCCCAAAAACTACCAAATCTCGCAATACGACCTGCCAATTGCCACCCACGGCTGGATCGAGATCCAGCTCAGCGACGGTCGCACCAAGCGCATCGGCATCACCCGTCTGCACATGGAAGAAGACGCGGGCAAACTGGTACATGCTGGCAGCGATCGCCTATCGGGATCCAGCTATTCTTTGGTGGATTTCAACCGAGCGGGGGTTCCCCTCATCGAGATCGTCAGCGAGCCGGACATCCGCAGCGGGGAAGAGGCAGCCGAGTATGTGCAAGAGCTGCGCCGCATCCTGCGCTATGCCGGGCTGTGCGATGGCAACCTGCAGGAGGGATCCCTGCGCTGTGATGTGAACATCTCGGTACGTCCGCTGGGATCCCAGACCTTTGGCACGAAGGTGGAAATTAAAAACATGAACTCCTTCAACGCCATCCAACGGGCCATCGAGTACGAGTTCAACCGCCAAGTCAAGGCTGTGGAGGCAGGCGAGCGGATCGTGCAAGAGACCCGCCTCTGGGAAGAAAACAGCCAGCGCACCATCAGCATGCGCAAGAAAGAGGGATCCAGCGACTATCG
>NZ_JANSIC010000267.1:0-1138 GCF_047461955.1 Synechococcus sp. R55.7 | reverse complement strand
CCCGACATTGCCCTGAAGCCGGAAACCCTGGCCGAGCTGATCGGTCTCATCGAGCGGGGCACCATCTCCAGCAAAATCGCCAAGGAGATCCTGCCGGAACTGCTGGAAAAAGGCGGGTCGGCCCGCGCCCTGGTGGAAGCCAAAGGCATGACCCAAATCTCGGATAGCAATCTTCTGGAGCAGATAATCGCTGAGGTGTTGGCGGAGAATCCAGAGCAACTGGAGCAGTATCGGGGGGGCAAAACCAAGCTCTTCGGCTACTTTGTCGGGCAATTGATGAAAAAAACCCAGGGACGGGCGGATCCAAAGCTGGCCAACGACCTGCTCAAGCAACACCTCGACGGCTAGCTCCAAGCATCGGTGAGGGAATAGCCCAACTCCTGCATCATGCGCCGCAGCAGGGGCAAGCTCAGCCCGATAACATTGCCGGGGCACCCCTCGATCCGCTCCACAAACAGGCTGCCGCGGCCATCGATGGCAAAACAGCCAGCACAATTGAGCGGCTCACCGGTGGCCACATAGGCGCGGATCTCCTCGTCGCTGGGCTTGGCAAAAAACACCCGCGTCACCGCATAGTGGGTGAGGCGACGGTTCTGCTTCGTGTCAATTAAGGCATGGCCTGTGTAGAGCTCTCCCACTTCGCCCCGCATTTGCCGCAAGCGCCGTTCCGCCTCTAGGGCATTGGGCGGCTTACCTAGGATCTCGCCATTTAGGTAGAGCACAGAGTCGGCCCCCACAACCAAGACGGGCTCCCGTTGCTGGGCCGCCACCACTTCGGCTTTCGCCGAGGCCAGCTTCTGCACCAGCTCCACCGGATTAGAGCTCTGGATTTGGCTTTCGTCGAAGTAGCTGGGTTGAACGCGATGGGGGATCCCGGCAGCCTTTAACAATTGGCGGCGGGCAGGGGATTGCGAGGCCAGTACGATAGGAGGCAACATCGACTCAACACCTAATTAACACCCAAAGCCTGGACGTTTGCTTAGGGGAAGTTCGCTCTGTGAGCTAGTTTCCATTAGCTTAGTTAGTATGCGCCTGATGGGCGTTGAAAGGAAACTCTCCCGATATCTTCCCAGCTGGATCCCGTTTGTGACCACTGTACCCTCACAGGCCCCCACCCCAACTGATCTCGATCTTGCCC
>NZ_JANSIC010000266.1:0-3091 GCF_047461955.1 Synechococcus sp. R55.7 | reverse complement strand
AGCCCAGCAGAGAAGGGATCCCTGCTGAGCCCCTTGAAAGCGCCGAGGAAGGGGTAAAGTGCCCTCAGCCCAGCAGCCGGCGGGCAGTGTTGAGCACGTTCTCCACCGTGAAGCCGAACTTCTCCATACACACCGGGCCGGGGGCGGAAGCGCCAAAGCGATCGATGCCAATGGCCACCCCCTCAAACCCCAGGTACTTGTGCCAGCCGAAGGTGCAGCCTGCCTCGACGGAGACGCGCTTGGTGACGTTGGGGGGCAGAACGGAATCGCGGTAGCTCTGGGGCTGGGCCTCAAACAGCTCCATACAGGGCATAGAGACCACCCGCACGGCCCGGCCTTCCTGCTTCAGTTGGGCTGCAGCTTTCACCGCCAGCTCCAGTTCAGAGCCGGTGGCGATCAAGATCAGCTCTGGATTGGGGGCATCCACCACCACATAGGCCCCTTTGGCTACGCCTTCAACAGAGGTGCCCTCCACCGGGTTGACGGCTTGCCGGGTGAACACCAGCACAGAAGGGGTGGTCTTGGCTTCTAGGGCCACCTGGTAAGATCCCACCGTTTCGCGGGCATCCGCCGGGCGCAGCACATAGAGGTTGGGGATAGCCCGTAGGGAAGCCAGTGTCTCAATGGGCTGGTGGGTGGGGCCATCTTCTCCCAAGGCGACGGAGTCGTGGGTCATGACGTGCAGCACCCGCACTTGCGAGAGGGCGGACAGGCGGATGGCAGGCCGCATGTAGTCTGTGAAGATCAAAAAGGTGGCGTCGTAAGGGATGAGACCTCCATGAAGCGCCATGCCGTTGGCAATGGCTCCCATGCCGTGTTCCCGCACCCCAAAGCGGAAGTTACGCCCCTCGTAAGAGCCGGCCTGAAACTCTGGGATCCCCTTTAGATAAGTCATGTTGGAGTGGGCGAGATCTGCGGATCCCCCCAGCAGTTCCGGCACCGCTTTGGCCAAGGCATTCAGACAAAACTTGGAGAGGTTGCGGGTGGATTCTCTGCCGGTTTCGGCAATGGGGGCCAGCGCTTCTTTCCAGCCCACCGGCAGCTCCCCGGCCATGATGCGCTTGAACTCGGCGGCCTCTTCGGGGTAAGCCTTCTCGTAGGCGGCGAAGCGCTCGTTCCACTCCGCTTCGGCTTTGGCCCCTTTCTCGATGGCCTGGCGGAAGTGGGCCAGCACCTCGTCGGGAATGTAAAACTCCGGCTCCAGAGGCCAACCCAGGTTTTGTTTGGTGAGCTTCACCTCTTCCGGCCCCAAAGGCGCCCCGTGGACGCTCTCGCTGCCGGCCTTGTTGGGGGATCCGTAGCCGATGGTGGTCTCGACAATAATCAAGGACGGCTTGTTGGTGACTTCCTTGGCTTTTTGGATGGCCTCGGCGATCCCTTTCAAGTCGTGGTTGCCATCCTCTACTTTTTGCACATGCCAGCCGTAGGCTTCATAGCGTTTGCCCACATCTTCCGTAAAGGCGATTTCCGTTCTGCCGTCGATGGAGATGTGGTTGCTGTCGTAAAGCATGATCAGCTTGCCCAGTTGCAGGTGGCCGGCCAGAGAAGCTGCTTCAGAAGCCACCCCTTCCATGTTGCAGCCATCGCCCAAGATCACGTAAGTGTAGTGATCCACAATGGTGTAACCGGGCTTGTTGAAGCGGGCGGCCAGATGGGCCTCGGCAATCGCCAGCCCAACCGCGTTACCCACCCCTTGCCCCAGCGGGCCGGTGGTGACCTCTACCCCCGGAGTTTCAAAGTTTTCCGGGTGGCCGGGGGTTTTGGATCCCCACTGGCGAAACTGCTTGATGTCCTCTAGGCTCACATCAAAGCCGGTCAGGTGCAGTAGCGCGTACTGCAGCATGCAGCCGTGCCCCGCCGAGAGCACAAAGCGATCCCGATCCACCCACTTGGGGTTGCGGGGGTTGAACTTCATGAACTGCTGCCACAACACATAGGCCATGGGTGCTGCTCCCATCGGCAGGCCAGGGTGGCCGGAGTTGGCCTTCTGAACAGCATCCACCGCCAAAAAGCGAATCGTGTTGATGGCAAGTTGTTCCAGAGAGGGAGGAGCAGCAACAACCATGTGGGATCCCTATCGCTCGACATTTGCTTTCCAGTATGCCGCGTTTTGGGTCGTGCTTCCGAGGCGCTAGGGATCAATTGGGCCGGGAAATTGGCTTTGTCCAAATTCCAACGGGGCCAAATGGCAGGCTAAGCTGAGTGATACCGTCGCTGCTGTTTTGTGTTGGAGCACTTCTTTGACCGTTGTTTCTTCTTCTCCTGGCGGCAAACCCTCCTGGCTGCGGGCCAAGGCCCCTCAACGGGTGGGATCCGTCAAACAACTGCTGCGGGACTTGGGCCTAAACACGGTTTGCGAAGAGGCTTCCTGTCCCAACCTGGGGGAGTGTTTTGCCAACGGCACCGCCACCTTTTTGATCATGGGCCCGGCCTGTACCCGCGCCTGCCCCTACTGCGATATCGACTTCACCAAACGCCCTCTGCCCCTGGATGCCACTGAACCCCTGCGGGTGGCAGAAGCAGTGGAACGCTTGGGATTGCGCCATGCGGTGATTACGTCGGTGAATCGGGACGACCTGCCCGATGGGGGAGCCAGCCAGTTTGTGGCCTGCATTGCGGAAATCCGCCGCCGCATGCCCCAGACCACCATCGAGGTCTTGATCCCAGACCTATGTGGTAACTGGCAGGCGCTGCAGCAGATCTTGGCCGCCCGACCGACGGTGCTCAACCACAATACCGAAACGGTGCCCCGCCTCTATCGCCGTGTACGCCCGCAAGGGAACTACGAGCGCTCCCTCAAACTGTTGGAGTTGGCACGGCAATGGGATCCCGGCCTGTACACCAAGTCGGGGGTGATGTTGGGTCTGGGAGAGACAGCCGAGGAGATCTTGCAGGTGATGCGGGATCTGCGCCGGGTGGGTTGTGACATCCTCACGCTCGGCCAATACCTGGCGCCCAGCCCCAAGCACTTGCCGGTGGAGCGCTACGTTCCCCCCGAAGAGTTCGACCATTGGCGACGGGTGGGGGAAGAGCTGGGCTTTTTGCAGGTGGTGTCCTCCCCTCTCACCCGCAGCTCTTACCATGCCGAGGC
>NZ_JANSIC010000265.1:0-3098 GCF_047461955.1 Synechococcus sp. R55.7 | reverse complement strand
CAGAAACCCAGAAGGGCGCGCAGGGATCCCCGCAATTTGCAGAGAGCTTGGCGAGAGCGGGTCTTAACCGTCCCCAACGGGATCCCCAATTGGCGAGCAATGTCCGCCTGGCTCAACCCTTGGTAATAGAGCAACTCCAGGATCTGCCGTTGGTTTTCGGGCAATTGGCTGAGGGCCGCTTGCACCGCTTGCCGCCGCTCCTCGATGGAAACCTGCTCAAAAGGGAACCGAGTCTTGCTAAAGGACTCCGTCCCGCTGACGCGATCGGCGCTGAGAATGGTCTGCCAGCGTTTCAAAAGAAGTTGGTGGCTGCCCTGAGAACGCAGACGGTCAATGGCCCGCGAGCGGGTCAGGATGCACAAAAAACTGCTCAGGGATCCCCGCCGCTCGCGCGACTCGGACGGAGTCCTTGGATCACAGCCAACCTTGCGCCACAGCTCGACAAACACCTCCTGAGTCAGGTCTTCTGCCTCGGCCACGTGGCCCAGGATCTTGAAGGCCAGCCCATAGACCAAGCCGGCATAGCGATCGTAGAGCGCAGCCAGAGCAGCAGGTTGCCCCGCCTTGAGCGCTTCCATCAGCTCCCAATCGGCGCGGGATGACCAATCTCTCACCCGCTCACGCCAGCGGGACGGAGTCCCTGGTTGCTCACCCATGCTACACCCAGTTTCGCCCCACACAACTAGAGGATAAACCTGCCCGATCGCGCCAGCGGGACGGAGTCCTTAAGTCTACCCCCTCAGCCACGACGGGCCGCCCATTCCAGGCTGAGCAAGGCTGTGTTCACCAGCAAGGCCAGGGATCCCACCGCCAGGGATCCGGCCCAGATCTTGTCGTAGCGACCGGCCTGGGCAATGCCATCGAACAGCAGGGTTCCCAGTCCCCCTGCCCCAAACTTGGCGCCCACGGTGGCAATGGCAATGGCCACAATTGCCGCCAGCCGCAGCCCTGCCAAAACAATGGGCAGCATGAGCGGCACCTGCACCTGCCACCACCGTTGCCAGAGGTTCATCCCCATGCCCTTGGCAGCTTCCAGGATGGCAGGCTCGACCGAGCGCAGGCCCACGCAAAAATGGCGCACCAAGATCACCTGCGTGTAGATCACCATCGCCACCACCACCGAGCGGGCATTGAGGCCAAGCCAGGGCACCAACAAAATGATCAAAGCCAGGCTGGGCACTGTGTACAGGATGCTGAGGATCCCCATGACCGGCAGGGCCAACCAGCGCACGTGGTGAACCAGCAGAGCCAGCGGCACCGCCAACACCACCGCCATGCCCAAGGTCATCCCCACCATCGCCAGATGCTCTTGGGTGAGCTGCCATATCAGGCCGGGGTGGTTGAGGAGATAGCTCACGCGGATCCCCCCTCCAGCATGGCCAAGCTGCGAATGTGATCCAAGGTCAAAACGCCGATGGCCCGCCCGTCCTCCCACACCGTCAGGGCTGCCGCCCCTGTGCGCAACAGCAGGGACAAGGCTTGCCGCAAAGTGGCCTGGGGCCTCACCATCGCTCCCTCTTGGATTTTGTGGTTGTGCGGGATCCCGGCCATCGCCGTTTCCACCCGCAGCACACTCAACTGCCGTACCATGTCATCTGCCCCCAGCAGTTCCCTGACAAAGGGAGTAGCCGGCTGGGTGAGCAGCCGAAAGGGAGTGTCGAACTGCACCACCCGCCCCTTCTGCATCACCAAAATGCGATCCGCCAGGCGCAGCGCCTCTTCCACATCGTGGGAGACGAACAGGATGGTTTTTTTCAATTGCCGTTGCAGGCGCAGGATCTCCTCTTGCAGCTTGCTGCGGGTAATGGCGTCGATGGCCCCAAAGGGCTCGTCCATCAGCAGCAGCCCTGGATCCCCGGCCAGCGCCCGCGCCAGCCCCACCCGCTGTTGTTGTCCACCCGACAGTTGGGCAGGGTAGCGGTGGCGGTACTCGTGGGGGGGCAAATTAACCAAGCTGAGCAGCTCGTCCACCCGCTCGCGGATGCGCTCCTTCGGCCACCCCAAAAGTCGCGGCACTACCGCCACATTCTGGGCCACCGTCATGTGGGGAAACAGCCCCGATTGCTGGATAACATAGCCGATCCGCTGCCGCAGAGCCGTGATGGGAAACTGGCGGATATCCCGCCCGTCCAAGCGAATCTGCCCCTGGGTGGGATCCAGCAAGCGATTCACCATTTTCAGAAGGGTGGTTTTGCCGCAGCCAGAAGGCCCCAAAATGACCACCAACTGGCCCGACTCCACGGAAAAACTGCACTCGTCCACAGCCGGCTGGGAACTGTGGGGAAAGCGCAGCGATACCCGCTCGAACTCGACGGTGCTCACCTCAGGGTCTCATGCAACAGGCAAGGTTATTTCTTGAGAATGCCGGCTTCCACCAAGAAAGTTCTGGCCACCTCCGCCGGCTCCTTGCGGTTGCCGCTCACCTCGTAGTTCAACCGCTGCATCACCTCGTCCGTCAGCAGGGGGGAAAGGGCATTTAAGGCAGCGGCAATGCCGGGGTTGGCCTCTAGGGTGTCCTTGCGCACCACCGGCGCCACCTGGTAGGG
This sequence comes from Synechococcus sp. R55.7, assembly GCF_047461955.1. Lineage (NCBI taxonomy): Bacteria > Bacillati > Cyanobacteriota > Cyanophyceae > Synechococcales > Synechococcaceae > Synechococcus > Synechococcus sp. R55.7. The sequence goes on along the minus strand of NZ_JANSIC010000265.1, from coordinate 552 downwards.
GGGGAAAAGCTGCTTGTCATCCTCCAGCAGCACCAGGTCAAAGGCGGCAATTTCTCCATCGGTGCCAAAGGCCACCGCCACATCCGCTTCCCCATTGACCAAGCCCTGGTAGCGCAGGCCGGGATCCACCGCTTTGTAGGCTTTGAGCCGAAAATTGCCGTAAGCTGCTTGGATCCCGGGTAGTCCATCTTCGCGGGCTTGAAACTCCGGCGGCCCGATCATCACCAGCTCGCCCGCTTTGGCCACCATGTCCGAGATGGTGGCGATGCCCAGCTCAGCCGCTCTAGTTCGGGTCATGGCCAGGGCCTGAGTGTTGTTCAGGGGGGCGGGATCCAGCCAAATCAGTTGGAACTGGCTCTCGTACTCGCGGGCCACCGTCGCGTACACCTCTGCCGGGTCGCCGCTGCTGGGCAACTTGAGCACTGTCAGCAGGCCAGTGCCGGTGTACTCGGGGTAGAGATCGATCTCGCCGCTCAACAAGCCCGCATGGGCTACCGGTGTTCCGCCCAGGTTGAGCTTGCGCTCCACCGTGAACCCTGCCGCCTCCAGGGC
>NZ_JANSIC010000264.1:0-3195 GCF_047461955.1 Synechococcus sp. R55.7 | reverse complement strand
GACTTCCTTCCAGATTACCCTGGCTCCCCTATCCATCGACCGTGTCCACCAAGAGGCCTCCCATCCGGGCAATGGAGCTGTGGTGGTGATGAGCGGCACTGTTCGAGACAACACCAATGGCCGCCCTGTCGATTACCTGGAATACCAAGCCTACGAGCCCATGGCTCTGAAGGTCTTCGCCGATATTGCCCGACAAATTCAGCAGCGCTGGCCAGATGCCAACAGTGTGGTCATCCACCACCGCATCGGCAAGCTGCGCATTGGCGAGATCAGCGTCTTGGTGGCGGTGGGCACCCCTCATCGGGCCGAAGGGTTTGCTGCCTGCCAATTTGCCATCGACACCCTCAAGCACAACGCCCCCATCTGGAAAAAAGAATACTGGCGAGATGGCACCAGCGCCTGGGTGAGCCTTGGCGCTTGCGAGCTCTCTTCGGCATAGATCCCCCTACACCATACCCACTTGCTCAGCCAAACCCAATTGCTGGCGGGCTGTTTGGCAATCTTGCTGAATTTGCTGAATCAAATCTGCCACCGTGGGAAATCTCCGCTCTGGGCGGATAAAGCCCCGTAGCGCCACCCGCACCTCTTGCCCGTAGAGATCTCCTGTCCAATCCAATAGATGCACCTCGACGGTGTGCTGTAAACCGGCAAACGTGGGCCGATGGCCAATGTTCATCACCCCAGGTAGAGCTGCCGCAGCAGCAGGCACATCCACCCAAACGCTGTACACCCCATCGCGGGGCAAAAACTTCTCCGGAGGCAAGCGGAGGTTGGCGGTGGGAAAGCCCAGTTGTCGGCCCCGCTGATCCCCTTGCACCACCTCTCCCGTTAGCCGGTAAGGACGACCCAAGAGCGCTTCGGCGGTGGACACCTCCCCAGTCGCCAAGGCAGCTCGAATGCGAGAGCTGCTCACCCGTTCCCCGTTCAGTTTCGCCTCCGGGATCACCTCCACCGGAATGCAGCGCTCGGATCCCCAAGCCTGGAGCGTTTGGGCGTTGCCGGAGCGACGGTGACCAAAGCAAAAATCCCAACCGACGCTGAGATGGCGAACGCGCAGGCCCTGTTCAAGTACCGTTCGGATAAACTCTTGGGGGGGCTGGCAGGCAAATGCAGGGGTGAAGGGGAGCAGTACCACCTGCTCAAAGCCCATTTGCGCCAACAGATCCAGCTTTTCGGCAGGGGGAGTGAGCAACAGCTGAGGCCGCCTCGTCAAGACTTCCTGGGGATGGGGATGAAAGGTGAGGACAGTACGTACCCCCTGAAGAGAATCTCGAATCGGCTGCAGCACCTTCTGATGGCCCAGATGCAAGCCATCGAAGTTCCCGATGGCCACAGCGGTGGGTCGCAAGGTTTGAGCCAGATCAGAAGTGATGTGCACTGTCCGGGATCCTAAAAACAGCCAACCAACTGCCTACCCCAGAGGCCACAGCAGGGCCACCAACCCACTCAAGCCCACTACGCCCCACAAGCTCCGTCGCAGGCGCTGCAACACAGGATCAATCTGATACCTGACAATCAGCCGATGCTGAGCCAGCTCCTCTTCTGACTTGGCATACATCGCCCCATCGTACCAGCCACTTTCTTCATAGGGAATCTGGGCTTGTACCAAGCGCCGCCGCACATAAGCCCATCCCAAGTAGAGATGGAGCAACACCAGGCCGAGCAAGACATTGGCCCCCAGCACCGACCCAGAGACAAAGTGGCCCCAATCTCCGGCAAAGCTGCTCCAAACCAGCGGGGAAACCGCCAGCACAACAGCTCCCCAAACCCCAAAGATTCGTTTTAAGTAAGGGATCCACCCCAAAGCAGGCCAGGAAAAAGGAAAGGCTTCCCTCAGCTCTGCATATTGCCGGAGCGGCTGTTGCTCAGCGGGAATGGGATGGGAGGGATCCAGCATACGCCTTAACGTATCTACACAAAATGATATCGGTCGGGTTGGCCCCCCGCCAAGCCCATCCTCAGACCTCCATCTCCCAGCAGAGGCGGCTCAGAAATCGAGCCCGGATACCCCCCATCAACCGAAGGCAAGCGGGGTATCGTATTTATTGAAGTGTGGTCGCGTCTAGAATTCATCTCATCATGAGCGTCACAGGCGAATCTGCCGCCACTGCCGCGCCCTACGTGATCTTAAAAGAGCCGGATGGCAGCCAGAGGAAACACGTTCTCTCGGGAGCGACCGCTTGGACCCTAGGCCGCGATGAAGACAACGCCATCGTCTTGAGCGATCCCAGCGTTTCGCGCCAACATGCCCTGCTGCAATACCTCGACAACAACAGCATCTATCTCATCGATCTGGGCAGCCGCAACGGCTCGTTTGTCAACAATCGCCGCGTCAGCATTCCCACCCTGCTGCAGGATGGGGATCACCTCACCCTTGGACAATCCCAGCTGGAGTTCCACAGCGGATCCCTGGCCAGCTCAGAACCCAGCCCCGCGGCCAAACCTTCGGACACCCTGGTTTTACAAACCCGCTGGCTGATCTCGGTGGCGGTGGTGGATGTGCGAGGTTACGGACAACTGACTCAACAACTGGACGAGCGCCTGCTTTCCCAGGTGATGGGCGATTGGTTCCGGCGGGGTGGGGATATCATTCAGCAGTACGGGGGCACTGTCGATAAATACATTGGCGATGCGATTATGGCCGTTTGGTTCCATGTGCCCCAAGCCAACACTGCTTCTCTGGGCACGGAAGTGCCGGGAATTCACCTCGATGTGAAGTCGGTTTTGCAGGCCATAGCGAAGCTGTTTCAAATGACCGAGCAGCTGAACGGTGAGTTTCCGCTGCCTTCTCCCATTCGTCTGGGGGCAGGGGTCAACACAGGCTCGGCAATCGTGCGCCAGGTGGGCAACAACACCCGCCAAGAATATACGGCTCTGGGAGATACGGTGAATTTGGCCTTTCGCATCGAGAGCGCTACCCGCACCCTCAACGCCGACTTGGCGGTCAGCCAGGACACCTATACCTGCTTGGCCAAACAGCTGGGGCAGGCAGCCGCCTGCTTCTCCCATCAGGCTGTGGAGCTGAAGGGGTATGCCCACCGCCATCAGGTGTACTACTGCGATGTGCGGTCTTTGCAAGCCGTTCTCAGCCCCTAGACTTGGATCCGACTACCCGGAGATGTCTTGCCGCTGTCTGCTGTCTGACAGAGCAAGGTGGGGGATCCCGCTGTTCTTTTAGAACCTCCTGCTGCTCCT
>NZ_JANSIC010000263.1:1982-3201 GCF_047461955.1 Synechococcus sp. R55.7 | reverse complement strand
TAGAGATGAGGCGGGGAGCTTTATAGTCTTTATTAAAAGAGTTTGAGATAGTACTAACCCTCACCCCTGGCCTCTCTCCCCATGAGATCCTGACCCTCACAGGGATCCCAGCCAGCGCCGCCAGCTCCACCAGGGATCCTTTCCCTTGCTGGCCCTGAACAGTTCGGCCACTTCCTCGCCGGTGGGCTGGGCAATAAAAGTCTTCAAGACGCTGTAGAGGCCGGGCTCTTCCTGCTGCCACACGCTCCAGGGATCCGGATAGGCCCGAAACAGGGCCCCCTCCACCAGGGAGCGCAGGTAGTAGCTGGTCTCAAAGGTGCTCAGGAACCGCTGCCGCAGTCGGCGACCGGCCAGACCCACCCCCACGGTGGCGGCATCCTGCAATTGGGGGTTGAGCAGCACGACGGGTTTGGGATCCCGTCCTTTGGAAGCCAGCCCAGAGGGATCCCCGCCACTGACCGCTTGGCAAACCCGCTCCACCTGATCCAAGCTGTAAACCGCTGGCATCACCAGCAGGAGGCTCTGTTCTGGGGTAGGTTGAGTCCGGGAAGTCAAGCTCTGTAATTCAATCCCTTCTGGCAGGGATCCCCATTCCCGCTGGGCCAGGGCTGCTCCGCCGGCATCGCTGAATAGCACCAAAGCAGGCGGTTGCAGCAGCTCCAAGAACGGGCGGGACAATACTTCTGGCTTGATGTCGGGGGCCAGGATCTCGATGAGCAGGCGGCGATATCCTGCTTGCATAGCCAGCCGTGTAGCCTGGATGGCCTGCTCACAGGCCTGGGCCAGGTCGATGGGCAAGTTGGGAAATTGGGTTAGTTGCAGTTGCTCGGCCACAGTCTAGTCCAATTATGATTCAGCCAGTAACCAGGGATGCTCAGCCAGACACTTCTTCCCAAGCCTTGTGGGTGAGCAACTCCTCCAGAACCCGCACCCCCCGCAGTTGGTTGGAAAGGGGCAGGTGGCCCTTGGGGGCGGAGAGATCCCAGATGAACTCGTCAGGGTAGCGAGTCCAGTGGTAGCCCTGTTTCCAGCCGATGAGGGGCCAAAGGCGCTCCCAGTTGCGGTTCACCCCCAGCCACAGTTGCCGCTGCACAGAGTAGCCAAAGCGATCCCCAGAGGCCACTCGCCACAGGTGATCAATCGTTCGCAAATCCTCCACCGGAATCCGGCTCACCTCAGAAAAATACAGCCAGCCCCGCCGCGCCGCCCCCTCTCCTGC
>NZ_JANSIC010000263.1:0-1882 GCF_047461955.1 Synechococcus sp. R55.7 | reverse complement strand
GGATCCCCGAAGATGATGCGATAGCCGATGTACGCCACCCCCAACAGCCCTGCCAGGATCCACAAGAAAGCCGAAAAGGGTAGGCGGGAAAAGAAGACAAGATAAACCCGGCGACTGAGCCAAGAAAAAATAAGATAGACTGCCGCCAAAATGCCGATCCCTTGCAAGGTGCGAAAAGCCGGCACCCGCGAGAGAGGCATGCGCTGCCGCGCCACCCAGATGGAGCTAAGAAAAGTCCAGGGAGGCACCAGCAGCAAGAACATATCCGCCTGCTTCACCACCGCCTGCCAGCCGGCGGTGTTGGTGGCATAGGCCAAGTAGCCCGCCCAGAGGACAAGAGTTACCGCTCCCAAGCCGATACTTAAGCTGAGCAAAAAAGGCTCCTCCCATTGGCCTGGGATCCAGTCGCAGAGAACCCAAACCACCCAAGGGGTGGCAAAGAGCAAAAGCGCAATGGCTAAGCCATTGGCGTTGAGCTGGGTAAAAAACGTCTCCAGGGTCATGAACAGCAAAAGGAGCGAACGTCACCCTTGATGGTAATGATTCCTCCTTCAATCTGCAATTCGATTCGTATACAGAATCCATGAATTTGTTGGGAGCAATGCCCAAAAGGTTCACAGCCCGTCCGGGCATTCGTGTAAGCCTTGCCAAGCAACAACAGCGGGGATGGAAGTGGGAAAAAGAAAAGGGATCCTTGACACTGGCCAGGGATCCCTTCCTGTAGTCTTTCCTAAAAAGCTCAAGACATTTTCTATGGCGTTGCTGAGGGAATTAACCCAAGCCACTCTCCCCTTTTGCAAGAAGTGAGTCTGGCATCGGAATCCCTACTCCTCCGGATCCATCCGCCTCAGTCCATTAACCCAATCTACAGCCCTTGCAGCACCGTATCGGGGCGGGCCGACAGATTCTGGATGCGGGTATCCTGGGCAGGCGGGGTGTCTGGTTCGGTGAACACGCCGATCTGCCGCAAATACCGAGCCAAGGCATCTTGCTCGCTGCCGGGGGTGTCGAAGGTAATGCCAGAGCTGGGGGCCAAGTTGACCCGGTTGGGGTTGGACAGGCGAGGGAAGGGATAGTCATCCCCACCATTGGCCAAGAAGTCCAGGGTCACCAGGCGGAAGGTGCGTCTGGGATCCCCTTGCACTTGGCCGTTGCGCACCACCACATCCCGACCTGTGGGCGTATCCACCCGCAAGGAGAGGACGCGGGATCCCGGTGGCCGCGAGGGATCAAAGCTAAAGGCAAAGCCGCCAATTTGCGGGAAGCGGCCCGGCGTAGCTCCCGGCTGGGTTTGCGCCACCCCGTGTTCCACTATCTGCTTCAGTTCCTCAGCGGTGACGGTCAACAGAGAGAGGCCGTTGTTAAAAGCAAGGGCCGTTTCGATGTCCAGCTGAGAGATTTGACCGGACTGCTTGCCGGCCTCAGGGTTAGCAACCGGTGGGATCCGCCGCACCGGCTCGCCGCCGCCACCCCCTGTGGTAGCTCCGATGGGAGCGCGAATGCCGCCACCATTTTTCAGGGAGATGACCGTAGAAGGATCAACCGTTCTGGCGTAGGCCAGGTTGGCATCGGCAGTGAGGTTGCCCAGGTTGGTTTCCTCAGTGCGCACCTCTGCCCGCAGGCCGTTGAGAAATTGGGTGGTGGAGCCGAAGGTGCGGCCATCCTTGGTGCGGATGATGTTGCCGATCTCATTGGCCACCCGAACCACGTCAGGATTGGGGGTGCCCCTGACAGCTGCTACCCCTTGGTCGTCGGTGGCATAGGCACCGCTCACCGGGTCAATGCGGGCAATAACCCCGTTGGCGTCAAAGCTGACCACCAGGCGGCCCACGTAGCGATAGTTGGAGCCGGTGTTGACCACCGCCACCGGTTGACCACTGGC
>NZ_JANSIC010000262.1:1693-3246 GCF_047461955.1 Synechococcus sp. R55.7 | reverse complement strand
GAGAGTCTGGATCTAAGCCGCTACTGCTTTGTCAGCGATCGCCAGTTGCTTACTGCCGACCTTCCTCAGCCGCCTGGTTTGCTCCGCCAGGCGGTTTTGGGTTTTCACAGCCTCACTTCTGGGCAAAAACAGGAGGTTCTGCCCCTCCTGCCCACCTTGTTTCGCAATCCCAGCGCCGTCTCGACGGTGATGTTATCGGTGGAAGCGGCCTTGTGGCTGGAGCCTCTGAAAAGCCTGAATCCCCGCGAGCTGCGTCTACTGAGCGTTTGGCTGAGCCGCTATTGCTTCAACCCCAGCCGCACCGTAGCGGAATTGGATCCCGCCACCTCAGGTCTCAAAACTGGGCAAACCAAGCGCAGCTACCGCGCGCCTCAGGTGGGGGTCTCGCTGATTTTGGCCAGCTTTGCCGGCAACCTGACGGCGGCCTCAGGTGTGACCCTGAGCCTGCTGTTCGGTATGGTGTTTGTGCTTTTCCTGACCGTCTTGGGCAGCTTAGAGGGGGGATTCTCTCTGGGCTCTTTCATCTTCGCCATTCTGCTCACCCTCGCCTTCAATGCCCTGATCTTCTTTTTGTCCCCTTGGCTGATGGACTGGATCCAGCACAGCCTCTATGGCACCGAGTGGGTAAGCTTGGCGGAAATCGGGCGTCGCAGCCCAGAGAGTGCGGAGGTCATTGAACGGGTCTGCCGCCAGTACAAGCTGAAGCAGCCGAAGCTGGGGCTGATCCGCGACCAAAACCCCACTGCTTTTACCTACGGCAGCCTGCCGGATACGGCCCGCATCGTCGTCAGCGAAGGGTTGTTCACCTACTTGGAAGATGAAGAGGTGGCTACGGTCTATGCCCACGAGCTGGGGCATGTGATCCACTGGGATTTCGCCGTCATGACCCTGGCTTCCACGTTGGTGCAGATTCTCTACCTTCTTTACGTCTACATGCGGGATGCGCGCGACAACGGCAAAAGGGGCAGCCTCCGCTCCCTGGCCTTGGTCGCCTACTTTTTCTATGTGGCCGGCTCCTACTTGTTGCTGTATCTGTCGCGGGTGCGGGAGTACTTTGCCGACCACTTTGCCGCCGAAACCACCGGCAACCCCAATGGGCTCTCGCGGGCTTTGGTGAAAATTGCCTACGGCATTGTGCAAGAGGGAGAGCGGGAGCGGGATGAGGAAACCCGACAGCGCAGTGCTCGCCTGCTGGAAGGAACGCGGGCTTTGGGGATCTACGATGCCAAGGCGGCTGTTACGGCGGGGACGGCCTACCGGGTTGCCTCGGATCCCGGCCAGGTGGGCAGGGTATTTTTGTGGGATCTGTTTAACCCTTGGGCCTGGTGGATGGAGCTGAACTCCACCCATCCCCTCACGGGCAAACGGGTGCGGGCGCTGTGCACCTATGCGGAGCAACTGGATCTGCCGGTGGAGTTCGATATGGCCAGCGTGGTTGCCCAGGGCAAGCAGCTCAACCGGCAACAGCTCTACGGGAACTTTCTGCTGGATATACTGCTGTTGAACGCCGAGTGGCTGGGGGCGATTGTGGGGGCGCTGCTCGGGATCCCGGC
>NZ_JANSIC010000262.1:0-1593 GCF_047461955.1 Synechococcus sp. R55.7 | reverse complement strand
ATCGGCCAAGAGGGATCCGCGGTGGGGTGGTTCCGACGAGGGGTGGCCCCTTACCTGGATCTGGCCCGCTTTCAAAGCCGCCATGGCCAGCTCATCACCAGCTACCATCCCTTCTGGCAGGCTATGTGGGCTGTGCTGTTGTTAGTGGTTGCCCTGCTGGTGATGCTGTTCTAGAGGATCGCGATCCTCAGCAGCGAAGAGCTCGCCTAGGCCATTGGGATTGGCTACTTTTGCCCACCGTTAACCCGGGCGTAGTCGTCGCTGAAGCGGACAATGTCGTCTTCGCCCAAGTACTGGCCGTTTTGCACCTCGATAATCACCAGAGGGATGACGCCAGGGTTCTCCAGGCGATGCTTGGTGCAAGGGGGCACGTAGGTGGATTGGTTGGCCGTGATGAGCTTTTCTTCATCTCCGCAGGTGACCTTGGCGGTGCCGGCAACGACGATCCAGTGTTCGCTGCGATGGTAGTGCAACTGCAGGCTGAGGCGATGCTTGGGCAGCACCACGATCCGCTTGATTTTGTAGCCAGGGCCCTCTTCCAGCACTGTAAAGCTGCCCCAAGGCCGACTTTCAGCATTGCTCTCGATCAGCTTGTTGAGGGTTTCGGCAGAGAGGGAAGGCGAAGGTTTTTCCGGTGAGGCCAGATTGGCATTGGGGGTTTCCAGCATGGGATGCTCTCCTTGGGAGGCCTACCTGTAGCTTATCTCAACAACCAACTCGAAGTCTGTTTGTTTATCTTTAGAACCACCAACAGATCGGCTTCAGCTCCTGGGGATCCCCAGCCAATTCGGGCTTGCCAGGGCAGTGGCTAGAATCCTGTGGAATCATGAATAAAGATCTCTGCAAAAAGGCCACTTCTCGATGCGTCCTTTCTCTTCTGTCCCTTCTTACCCGGTTCACATCCATGACCGCCAACGGGACACTCACTATCTGATCCAGGTGCCGGCGGATCAATACATTTTGGCCAGCGCCGAGGCCCAAGGGATCCAACTGCCCTTTGCCTGTCGCAATGGCGCCTGTACCACCTGTGCGGTGCGGGTACGGCGGGGATCCCTGTATCAGCCGGAAGCCATGGGCATCTCGCGGGAGCTGAAGGAGCAGGGGTATGGGCTGTTGTGCGTGGGCTATGCCCGCTCGGAGCTCTGGGTAGAAACCCAAGATGAAGATGAGGTGTACGAGCTGCAATTTGGGCGCTACTTCGGCCAGGGGCAGGTCAGGCCAGGGATCCCCATCGAGGATGAGTGATGTCTTCTTCGGCACCGGTTTCGTCTCAACAACTGTCGCCGGATCCCTTGCCCTCTCAGCCGAGGGGCTGGCTGCTGGCGGCAGCGGCGCTGATCCCGGTGAATCTGGCCCCCAGCTTGCTGTTGGCTTTGGTGGGAACGATTCAGGGTTATACCCGCTGCGGTGGCCGGATCCTGCGGGATCCTCTATTTGGACTGGCGGCTCTCCTGAGCCTGGCTGCGGTGGGAGTGGCCTTTTGGGGGGAGGATTGGCGACTGAGCCTGCCGGGGATGTTCAACTACTGGCCTTTTTTGTTGATGCTGCCGGCCTTTGCCGATGCGCTGGCCTCTCGCGGTAGCGGGACGGAGT
>NZ_JANSIC010000261.1:0-3278 GCF_047461955.1 Synechococcus sp. R55.7 | reverse complement strand
CTGAAAATGATAATTACTGATAATCAAAATTGAAAACGGCAAGGGGGCCTCATGAAAGTTGCCTACGTGTTCACTCACCCTCGCTGCGGCACCTATAAGTTGGGCCAGATGATCCTGCCCCAGCTAGAAGCAGGGGTGCATGGAGCGCAGGTGGTGGGCATGTTCTTTTTCGACGACAACTGCTTTGTTTTGCGGCAGGGGGATCCCATTGGCGAGCGCTTGGCCAAAGTTGCCCAAGAGCAAAACATCCTGCTGATGATGTGTGACATGTGCGCTCTGGAGCGCAACCTAGCCGAAGGGGAACCCCGCTGGTGCGACGCTCAAGGACGCGGGCGCAGAGAGCCAGCTCGGTGCGTTCCCAAAAACGTCGTCAAAGGAGTGCAGGTGGGCTGTTTCCCTGACCTCTACGAGGCCTTGAAGGACAACCCACCTGACCAAGTGATTACGCTTTGACGGAAGGACCCCGACTTAGCTGACGGCCACAGCAGCAGGTGGCTCCTGGCTGGGCTGAGAGCCGATCTTGCGGAAGATCAACCGCTCGTTGGCTACATCCACCAAAATGCGGTCGCCGGGTAGGAACTCGTTTTCCAGCAGCTTGGTGGCAATGGGATTTTCGATCTCCCGCTGGATCACCCGCTTCAGGGGACGGGCCCCGAACACTGGGTCGTAGCCCACCTCTGCCAGGTAGTCCTTGGCTTTTTCGGTGAGCAGGATCTCGATTTGCTGATCTGCCAGCAGCTTTTCCACCCGCTGCATTTGCAGGCCGACAATCTGGCGAATTTGCTCTTTGGTGAGGGCGTGGAAGATGATCAGCTCGTCCACCCGGTTGAGGAACTCCGGTCGGAAGTGGTGCCGCAGCATGGCCAGCACCTGAGTTTTCATCTCCTCGTAGCGGCTTTCATCGGCCCCAATTTCCAGGATGAGGTCGCTGCCGATGTTGCTGGTCATGATGATGATGGTGTTTTTGAAGTCCACTGTCCGCCCTTGGGAGTCGGTGATGCGGCCATCGTCCAGCACCTGCAGCAGGATGTTGAAGACATCCGGGTGGGCTTTTTCCACCTCGTCAAACAGCACCACCGAGTAGGGGCGTCGCCGCACCGCCTCGGAGAGCTGCCCGCCTTCTTCGTAGCCCACGTAGCCTGGAGGAGCTCCGATTAGACGAGAGACCGAGTGCTTCTCCATGTACTCGGACATGTCGATGCGCACCATCGCCTCGGAAGTGTCGAAGAGGAACTCCGCCAAGGCACGGGCCAGCTCGGTTTTCCCCACGCCAGTGGGCCCCATGAACAGGAAAGAGCCGATGGGGCGATTGGGATCCTTCATGCCGGCCCGGGCGCGCCGAATGGCTGCCGCTACGGCGGCTACCGCCTCGTCTTGGCCCACCACCCGCTGGTGCAAATGGGCTTCCAGGCGCAGCAGCTTCTGCTTTTCCGACTCCATCAGGCTGGTGACTGGGATCCCGGTCCAGCGGGAGACGATCTCAGCGATATCTTCAGGAGTCACTTGCTCCCGCAGCAGCGGCTCGCCGTTGGTCTGCAGCTTGGCCAGGTGAGCCTCCTGCTCTTGGATTTGCCGCTCCAATTCCATCAGCTTGCCGTACTTGAGCTCGGCAGCGCGGTTGAGGTCATATTTTTGTTCAGCCTGTTCGATTTGAAGCTTGACGGCGTCCCGCTCGGCTTTAAGGCTTTGCAGGCGTTCGATAGCCTCTTTTTCAAATTGCCAGCGAGCATTCAACTCCCGTTGTCGCTCCGTCAGGTTGGCCAGCTCCTGCTCAATTTTGCTGAGGCGATCTCTAGAGGCAGCATCATCTTCTTTTTTCAGGGAGAGCTCCTCCATCTGCAGTTGCATGATGCGCCGGTCGATCTCGTCCAGCTCGACGGGCTTGGAGGTGATCTCCATCTTCAGCTTGGCCGCCGCCTCGTCCACCAGGTCGATGGCTTTGTCGGGCAGGAAGCGCTCGGAGATGTAGCGGTTGGAGAGCACCGCTGCCGCCACCAAGGCGGAGTCGCTGATTTTGACCCCATGGTGCAGCTCGTAGCGCTCTTTGAGGCCGCGCAGGATGGAGATGGTATCTTCCACCGAAGGCTGATCCACGTACACCGGCTGAAAGCGGCGTTCTAGGGCCGCATCTTTTTCGATGTGCTTGCGGTATTCATCCAGGGTGGTGGCGCCGATACAGCGCAACTCGCCCCGCGCCAGCATGGGTTTGAGCAAGTTGCCGGCATCCATGGCCCCTTCGCCGGCCCCGGCGCCGACAACGGTGTGCAACTCGTCGATGAAGAGGATGATCTGGCCTTCGGATTCAGTGACCTCTTTGAGCACAGCTTTGAGGCGGTCTTCAAATTCCCCGCGGTACTTGGCCCCGGCAATGAGAGCGCCCATGTCCAGAGCAATGACTCGCCGGTTTTTCAGAGACTCCGGCACATCTCCCCGGTTGATGCGCTGGGCTAGGCCCTCCACAATGGCTGTTTTCCCCACGCCGGGTTCGCCGATGAGGACGGGGTTGTTTTTGGTGCGGCGGGAGAGCACCTGAATGACGCGGCGGATCTCGTCATCTCGCCCGATCACCGGGTCCAGCTTCCCTTCGCGGGCCGCCTGGGTGAGATCGCGGCCATAGCGCTCCAGGGCTTCGTAGCGGGATTCGGGGTTTTTGTCGGTGACCCGCTGTTTGCCTCGCACCTCTTTGATGACCGGTTTGAGGCGCTCTACCGTCAGGCCCAGGGGTGCCAAGACCCGCTTGCCCACCCGCTCATCTTGCAGGGATCCCAAAAACAAGTGCTCCACCGAGATGAAATCATCGCCGTACTCTTTGCGAAACTCCTCGGCTCGATCCAGGGTGGTTTCCAGGCCGCGACCCAAGTAGAGCTGATCCACCCGCGCCAACTTGGGCTGCTGGTTGATGAAGCTTTCCACTTTATCCCGCACCAGCCTCGGATCGATACCTGCCCGTTGCAGGAGGGTTTGGGTGAGCCCCCCCTCTTGATCCAGAAGGGAGATCAGCAAATGCTCGGTTTCCAACTGTTGCTGCTGGTGCCGCCGGGCCACATCTTGGGATTGGACAATGGCGCTCCAAGCTTTTTCGGTAAATTGGTTGGGATTGGTGGGCTGCATAGGAGTTCGGCAGAGCTTTGCTACTCAGTATAGGAAGGCAATACAGACACAGGGAGCACCCTGGACTCTTTCGGGGCAGTAGAGCTGGGTGCCGGAAGCTCCGGTAGGATCTTCCTGATCTAGGTATCGCCTATTTTGCCAGAGCCAGAGTTCGCAACAACCGTCCT
>NZ_JANSIC010000260.1:0-3298 GCF_047461955.1 Synechococcus sp. R55.7 | reverse complement strand
CTGAAAACAGGTGTTCGTAGATGTCCGTTGACAAGGGATCTCCTCTCGTAAAATGGGATCACCTCGAGATAACCCCTCTTTAGCTGGGCTAGACCTATGGACATCATCACCCTTGGCTGGATTGCCGTCCCCACCTTCTTCGTTCTTTCCATTGCCCTGGTGGTCTGGGGGCGCAACGGCATGTAATTTGTCATGCCTGGATTGAGCCTCACATCCATCTTGCATTCATCTTGTTGTTCCTGCCGCCGATATTGACGGGGTTACCCCCGCTCACACCATGGAAACCGATCTTCCCTTGGTCGCCCGCATCGCCTACGGAAGCATCTTTTTGCTGTTGACAGCCGTAACCCTGGGCGTTGGCTACATTACCTTCATCGACTGGCGGGATCGGCGGCGACGCAACGAAGTTGAGCGCAAAGCCCGTCGCTCCAAGCGCTAGCGCCGCTGTTGGGCCTGCTCAGGTCAGTCTTCAACCCAACTCAGGGTGGGGATGGCCAGGTAAGGCAGGGGATCCTGGGGTTGCAGTTGAGAAAGATGCCGCAGGATGCCCTGGTTAGCCTGCCACAGGGCTTGCACATCCCATCCGGCGTAGGTGGGCAGAAAGTCCGCCAGCTTGCGGTTGGCCTCCCCCAACAGGATCATGCAGCCGCGGCGGTTGCCGTTTTGCAGGTGATAGTAGGCCACGGCGGTTTGCAAAAGCCCCTGGTAGAAGCGCCGCTCTGGATCCACTGCCTCCATCCACAGGGCCTCTAGGGTGTCGTGGCAGGCGTAAAATTCCCCCCGGTTAAACTGCTCGGCGGCCAAACGCAACGCTTCTGAGTGGGCATTGCTCATGTGGCTAGGCACAGTTGTGGGCTAGGGGTGAGGTCTGCACAGGCAGGGATCCCTGCGGCAACACCAGGGTAAAGCAGGTTTTGCCTTGAGAACTCTCCACCGAGACGCTGCCCCCCAGCCGCTGCATCCACTGCTTGACCAAAGCCAGGCCCAGGCCGGTGCCGCCCCGCTTCCAGGGATCCCCGCTGGGGATGCGGTAGAACTTCTCGAAGATGCGCTCCCACTCGCTGTGGGGAATTTCTACTCCCTCGTTGATCACCCGAATTTCCACCTGCTGCGGGCCAGAGCGCTGCGCTGTTACCCAGATGTTGCACCTTGGGGGAGTATACTTGCAGGCGTTGTTGACCAGCTCCTGCACCACCCGCTCCAGGCCGCCCCGATCGGTGAGCACCTTGCCCACATTTGGCGCAATCTGCCACTGCAACCGTTGCTGGTTGGCCTGGGCCCGCTGTAGAAACGGCTCCAGCACGCTGGGCAGCCAGGTTGCCAGCGGCACTTCTTCCAGATGGAGCGTTTTGGATCCCTGCTCCAGCCTCTGCAGATCCAAGAGATCGTTGACCAATTCCGCCTCCCGCTCACACTCCTGCTCCAAAATCTTGAGATATTGCTCTCGTTTTTGGGGGGCGCGGGCGGTTTTCAGCAGTTGGATGGCCATCCTCATGTTGGTGATGGGGGTGCGCAGCTCGTGGGAGACGGTGCTCAAAAAATCATCTTTGAGGCGGTTGAGGCGCTCCAGCTCACCAATTTGCTGCACAGAAGCCTGGTAGAGGCGGGCCTGGCGGATGGCAATGGCGCAGTGATCCGCCACCTGCTGCACCACCTGCACCTCCAGTTCATCAAAGCACTCGGCTGCCGGCTTCGCCAGCCAGAGATCCCCCAGCACCCCTTGGTCATCCCGCAGCGGGCACACCAGCAGGGTCAGCCCTTCCCGACGGGGGATCCAGCCCTGCCCAGGCAAGTGGCAGAATTGCACCGCTTGACCCCCTTGCAGGTGCCGGTAAAGATCGGGGTAGTCGGCCAAGGTCAGGGTGATCCCACCGGCAGGTGGTAGAGCAGAGGTGTATTCATAGCGCACCGTCGCCTGGCCAGATGCCCAATCGTAGAGACAGAGATCGCAACCTTGAATGGGCAACCCCAGAGCCAACTCCTGCACCACTGCCCGCAGGATCTGGGCTTCCTCCAAACTGCTGCGCACCTGGTCGGTGACCCGCTGCAAGAGGGCATCCATAGCCAGAGATCGCTGCAGGGCCGCCGTCCGCTCCTGCACCTCCTGCTCCAGACGGGCGTTGAGGGTTTGCAACTGCCGGTAGAGCTGATTTTGCGTAATGGACAGGGCCAAATGTACCCCGACCCGACTCATCAGCTCTTGCTCTGCAGCTGACCAAGCCTTAGGCTCGTCAATTTTCAGCTCCCGCCAGGCAGCAAAAGAGATCAAAGGCAGTTCTTGTCTGGGATCCCCCTGAGCAAACCAACGGTAGCCCGCCCAGTGGGTTTCTTGGTAAACGGCCCCGCGAAACACGCTCAGCCAGCCCACCGGCTGGTCATTCCAGGCGAGCTGGGCCACCAGCAGGCCACGAATGGGTGTCTGCTTCATCTGCTCTTGCAGCTCCGGCCATTTCTCCAAGTGGGATAGCGACCACATCTTCACCCAGCCCCCCGCTCCTCCGGCCCTTCCGAGCTGCTCCTGTAGCCAGGTGTCGTAGCTGGCCGGGGGTTGCACGCCATGACAACAGAGGGTGTCTGCGCCCATAAAGTGGATCCGCAGCCGCGCCCCGATCCCCTGCAAACCGGCAGCAAGCTGCTCCAGCACCGTGGTCAAGGTCGTCTCCGGGTGTAGGGGCGAGTAAACTAGAGCAGCAATTTGGTTGATGAGGCGTTCCTGCTGCGCCTTTTGCCGCGCTTGCTCCAGCAATTCCGCCTGAGCAATGGCAATGGAAACTTGATCCGCCAGCAACTGCACCACCTGCAGCTCTTCTTGGGAGTAGGGACGAGGCTCGGCATGATGGGAGACCAACAGCCCCCAAAGCTCTTGATGATGCATGAGGGGAACCACCAAGGAAGAGGCCACCCCCATGGATTTCAAATAGTGGACATGGCAGGGATCCACAGGCCGCTGTAGCGGCTCGCCCAGCGGAACCCTAGCAGACAACCCCCAAGACTCCGGCTGGCTGATGGAACGGCTCTGCGCCTCCACATCCACAATTACCCGCGCCTGAGCTAGGCGAAACAACCGCCGCGCCTCCTCGGGAATATCCCCTGCCGGAAAAGTCAGCCCCAAGAGCGAGGGCAGCCGCTCCCCGCCTCGTGCTTCCGCCACCACCGTTCCGTGAC
The DNA here is from genome assembly GCF_047461955.1 of Synechococcus sp. R55.7. Lineage (NCBI taxonomy): Bacteria > Bacillati > Cyanobacteriota > Cyanophyceae > Synechococcales > Synechococcaceae > Synechococcus > Synechococcus sp. R55.7. The sequence continues at coordinate 133 of NZ_JANSIC010000260.1, read as the reverse complement.
CTTCGGGATCAAAGCGGTAAACCTTCACCCGATCCGTACCCAAAAAGGCGCGCACCTCCTCCACCGTCGCCCTCAGGATCTGATCCAGCTCCAGGGATTGCCGAATCTGGTGGGTGATGCGGTTGATGAGGGC
>NZ_JANSIC010000259.1:0-3308 GCF_047461955.1 Synechococcus sp. R55.7 | reverse complement strand
GCTTGGCAAGATCCCCGGAAAACTTGCCACAAAAGACGCTCCTCTAAGCTACGATGGTATTTCCCAGCCACATCCTCCCCAGGTGGGAAAGTGGAAGTGGGATCCTGCCAAACTCGATTGGCCTTCTACCCTTTATCCCGCGCAACTGATCTGTTACTGCACCCCTATGAGTCGATTCACCGCTGCCGATGTAGGTTTTACCACTGAAGACTTTGCCGCCCTTCTGGATAAGTACGACTATCACTTCAGCCCTGGCGAAATTGTGGCGGGTACAGTATTCTCGGTGGAGCCACGCGGTGCTTTGATCGATATTGGGGCCAAAACGGCTGCCTTTCTGCCGCTCCAGGAGATGTCGATTAGCCGCCTGGAAGACCCGCACGAGATGCTGCAGCCGGGAGAAACCCGCGAGTTTTTTATCCTCACCGAAGAAAACGAAGAGGGACAGCTGACCCTCTCCATCCGTCGCATCGAGTACATGCGGGCCTGGGAACGGGTACGGCAGCTCCAGAAAGAAGATGCCACCGTTCGCTCAACCATTTTTGCCACCAACCGAGGTGGAGCCCTGGTGCGGATTGAGGGGCTGCGGGGCTTTATCCCCGGATCCCACATCAGCACCCGCAAGCCAAAAGAAGAGCTGGTGGGCGAAGAGCTGCCCCTGAAGTTTCTGGAGGTGGACGAAGACCGCAACCGCCTGGTGTTGAGCCATCGCCGCGCCTTGGTGGAGCGGAAGATGAACAAGCTGGAAGTGGGCGAGGTGGTGGTCGGCACGGTGCGGGGCATCAAGCCCTATGGTGCCTTTATCGATATTGGCGGCGTCTCCGGCCTGCTGCACATTTCCGAGATCTCCCACGATCATGTCGATACGCCCCACAGCGTCTTCAACGTCAACGACGAAGTGAAGGTGATGATCATCGATCTGGATGCGGAGCGGGGACGGATCTCGCTGTCCACCAAGCAACTGGAGCCCAATCCCGGCGACATGATTCGGGATCCCAAGCTGGTTTACGAGAAGGCCGAGGAGATGGCAGCCAAGTACCGCGAGCAACTGTTGGCCGCTAAGCAAGGACAAGCGGCAGAGGCCCCACCGGAAGTGGTGGAAGAGGAGCTGGAATACGCGGCGACGGCTGTGGAATGAGGGCAAGCTTGGCGCCATCTCTGCCTGCGATGAGACTGAGGTTAGGAGCCTTCAGCTCCGTTGGCGTGGGTGGCTCGTGGGAGCGGGGCAGCCCAGGCTCCTAGGGAGACGGGTACTGCTGCTGTGGCGAAGTAGGCCGACGGCGCTCACGCAGGGCTGCAAACCTGCGCCAGTAACGGGAATCCCCCGCTCCTGAGCTTGAGGAGCTGGTCAAAGACTGTAGATCTGCCCATCCATGAGCAGATGGGTGATGCCTTTCTTTTGCAGTTGGGTGCGCACAATCTCCAGAATGTAGCCGGGAAACTGGATTACCCGGTAGGGTGGGTAGGTGTTGCTGCCCCGACGGCTCATTTCGGAAAAGCGGCGGGCCACCTTGTGGCTGTCGAAAATGGGCAGCGTATTGGCGTTATCCATCCCTTCGATGGGCAGGGATCCCGAGCCAAAGAATTCTTTGAGAGGGCGGGTGGTCAGTTCTTGGTAGCGGTCAACAACGACATAGCAGGTTTCCGGTAGGGTGAGCTCTTCCAGGGGTAATACCTGAATTTGATAGCTGGGATCGGTGAGGGGATCCTCTTCTGGCCCATCTTCATCTTCTAGGAGATAGTCAGGGTCGTCCTCATCTTCGTCCTCGTCTTCAAGGTCACGGTCTTCTTCGGTCTCTTCCTCATCCTCTTCCCCGACATCCTCCACATCTTCCTGAAGCTCAGCCGCCAACTGCAGTTCTTCTGGGGGCAGTTTTGGCAGAGACTCTGTTCCAGCGGTGTTATCCTCGCCTTCGTCGTTTGCGTTCGGCTGCAGCGAGGGAGATGAAAAAGGCAGCTCCGGCTCCAGCGGCAAAATCTGCTGCTCTGGGGCTGGGATCCTGCCAACAGCAACTTTTTCCCCCATGTCTTTGCGGCGGGCAGCCGAGCGTTTGAGATGGATCAACCGCTGGTACTCATCGGCGGCGATATTTTCCTTCAACACGCGGGTGATGGTGGTGATGCTCACCTGAAATTGCTCCGCCAATTCGACGGCGGTCGCTGCTGAGCCGCGGTAGGCGCTAACAATTTGCTGTTGTTCTTGCTCTGAAAGTTTGCTGCGAGCCATCCCAGATCACCCAATCCAAAAACCGAAAAAACTGAAGAGGATCCTTAGCCAGCGGCGGTTGCCCCGCACACCCGGCTGAGGCCGGCAGCCAGCTGTTCCGGCTCCAGCCCTTTGCCAATCAACACAATTTTGGACAGGCGGGGCTCATCGGGATCCCAGTCCCGTTCCAGAAAAAGGGTTTGCCGCTGGCCCACCTGATGAAAGATAACCCGCTGCGGCTCATCCAGAACCGACAGCACCCCCTTGGCGCGAAAAAGGGTCTCGGGCATGTCTTGTAGCCAATCGCGAAAAGCCGCCAAATCCAGCGGCTGCTGCAGTTGAAAGCTCACCGATTGGATCCCGTCTTCCTCGAGGTGATGGCTATGGTGGGCCTCAGTCTCTGCATTGGGGAGCCTGGGATCCCACAATTCTGGGCGGAAGGCATGCACATCCAAGATGCGGGCCAGAGGCACCTGGGCATGGGTGGTGAGCAGGCAAGGGGCAGCGGGGTTGTAGCGGCGCAGATCGAGAAGGATCCGCTCTCGTTCGGCTTCGTCGATCAAATCCACCTTATTGAGCAACAAAATGTCAGCGCTGCCGATCTGGTGGGCGGCGGTTTGCGAGCGCTGGAAATTGCGCCAGTATTCGGCACCGTCAACCAAGGTCACCACGCCATCCAGGCGCAACTCCTCATGAAAGACCCTCTGCACAAATAGCTCGGTCACCTGCCTGGGATCCGCCACGCCGCTGGTTTCCACCACCAGATAGTCCAACGCCTGGGCATGCTGGAGCAGCTGGCGGGCCGCCCGTTCAAAATCCTCTCGCACCGTGCAGCAGAGGCAACCATTGTTGAGCTGCATCAGCCCCCCCTCGGGCATGTTGACCAACTCGCCATCGATGGAAATCTCGCCAAACTCGTTGAGGATAACCCCAATGCGCAACCCATGCTCCTCTTCCAAAATGCGCTTGAGCAGCGTGGTTTTGCCACTGCCCAAAAAACCTGTCAAAATCGTCACCGGAAGCTGAGCTTTCATATCAGGTGAGGCTGAACTGACAAGCGGCCAACAAACCCTTCTCTCAAGTTCCCCAGAAGCTCTACTAGCTT
>NZ_JANSIC010000258.1:0-3336 GCF_047461955.1 Synechococcus sp. R55.7 | reverse complement strand
TCCAATTTAGCGGCTTGCGACTGGGACACCTTGAGCTTGCAGGAGATGGTCAGGACTTGGCTCATAAGTTCATTGTACTTCATCAAAGCGCATTCCTCCCGACACTGACCCTACGGGTACAGTGCGGGGCTCCTGCGCTAGTAAGCTGACACACCTGGAAAAATCGGCTTCAATAGGCCCTAGCTGCGCTTCTTGGCAGCAGAGGTGGTTCATCGTCCCCCTATTTTCTTCCCTTCACCCGTGACACCCAAGTCTTCTTCCCGTACCCCGGCTCGCCACGTGTCTATGCGTGCAGAGCAGGTTGCTGGGCCGCGGCTGGACATCTCTGTTGCTCCACGAGTGCATCGCTCCCAAGGGCAGGGATCCCTGGTTCGGGCAGGGTTTCCCTCCTCTCTCCCAATTTCCGGTCGGCGGACGATCCCTGTCCAGCGCTCCCGCCGGCGCGGACGGCAAGAACCTGGCCACGAGCCTCAAGTCTGGGAGATGGCCTGTCACATCGGGGTGAATGTCTTGTTTACGGCGGCTGCCCTCAGTGGTTTGTATCGCCTCTTGCCGGTGCAGTTGGCTCAGCACCACCGGCTCCAGGTTCTGGAGCGGCATATCGAGGTCTTGTCCACTCGGATTTCTCGGCTGCAGGAGGGGGTGGATCGAGGTATGGATCCCTTGCAGCAGGAGGCCCTGATCAAGGAACGGCTGAATCGGGTGCCACGCAATCAAATTCAGGTGCGTTTGGTGGATCCCAGTACCTGGGTGGCGGACGACGAGAAGAACACCCACCCTTCCTGGATCGGGCAGTCCACCCAGCCGTCTGCCAGGCCGTAGGCTGCCTCTGCCTAGGCTTGTTTGAGAAGCAAGGCCACCTCTTTGGCAAAGTAGGTGAGGATGATATCGGCACCGGCCCGCTTCATGGCCAGCAGCGATTCCATCATCACTTTTTTGCCGTCGATCCAGCCTTTTTGTTCGGCGGCTTTGATCATGGCGTACTCGCCGCTGACGTTGTAGGCAGCCACGGGCAGATCCGTCGATTCCTTAACTCGGTAGATGATGTCCAGGTAGGCCAGGGCCGGCTTCACCATCACCATGTCCGCCCCCTCGGCTTCGTCCAGCTCCACTTCCTTGATGGCTTCCCGAGCATTGGCGGGATCCATTTGGTAGGTTTTTTTGTCTCCGGATTTGGGCGCGGATCCCAGGGCATCGCGGAAGGGGCCGTAGAAGGCAGAGGCATATTTGGCAGAATAGGCCAGGATCGCCACATCGGTATAGCCTTGGTCGTCCAGGGCCTCCCGAATGGCGCCGACGCGACCGTCCATCATGTCCGAGGGGGCCACAATGTCGGTTCCCGCCTCTGCTTGGGAGAGGGCTTGCTTGACCAAAACTTCCACCGTCTCGTCGTTGAGGATCACCCCATCCCGCACAATGCCGTCGTGGCCGTCGCTGTTGTAAGGATCCAAAGCCACATCGGTTACCACCAAAATCTCGGGAATTTCCTGTTTAATCCGCCGCACCGCCCGCTGGATCAAGCCCTCTGGGTTGAAGCACTCCTGCCCGGTGGGATCCTTTTTCTCTTCCGGCACCACCGGGAACAGGGCCACCGCCGGGATCCCCAGTTGAGCGGCTTCTTCCACCTCCTTTAGCAGCAGGTCTAGGGTGTAGCGGTAGCAGCCGGGCATCGACTCCACTTCCTGCCGCTGGTTCTCCCCCTCCATGACAAACAGGGGATAGATCAGATCCTGCACCCGCAGGTGGGTTTCCTGCACCATCTGGCGGAAGGCCTCTGTGCGCCGCAGCCGACGGGGACGGTAGATCAGGTCTTGGCTCATGGGAGCAGCAGGAAAGAGGGCGTTTCTATTTTGCCATGAGGTCGGTAGGGGCTGAGCTGGTCGTCCGGCGAGGGGCGACATCCGGGGCAGAGGGGAAATGCCGGGCCAGCCAGCGGTGGAGGGTCTCTTTTACCGCTTCCGCTTGGCAGTCGTGCAAAAGATCGTGGCGCGACCGGGGAAAATCGTGGATTTCTCCCTGGGGCAGCCGACGGGCAAAATCCACAGCTCCCGCAGGATTGACGACGATATCGGCAGAGGTGTAAAGCAGCAAAACCGGCAGGCGGAGCCGATGGGCTTGATCAAGGCAGCGCTGTCCACTGCGCGCCAGTTCGGCTGTAAATCTGGCCCGCGTCACACCGCACATGTAGGGATCCGCCGCAAAGGCGGCTTGCTGCTCGGGTAGGGAAGTCACCCGCGCTGGCTCGTAGAGGCCGGTCAAGGCCAACTGGGGAATAACCCTGTCCAAAACTTGCAGAAGGGCGTGGGTCAAAGGGGTGAAATAGTGGTCGATGCGAAAAGCCGGAGAGATGAGAACCAGGCCCTGCACTTGGTCGGGATGGGCGAGGGCATATTCCGTAACCCAGTTGGCCCCCGCGCTGTACCCGCACCAGATCTGCGGGATCCCTTTCTGCGGCCAAATCTGCTGCGTGATCCTCTCCAGATCGGCTTGATATTGGCTGAAACGGTCGATCCAGCAGCGGATCCCGCCGGAGCGACCAAATCCCCGCATGTCAGGCGCCAAAACCTCCCACCCTTGAGCAGCCAACTCGCCGGCCAAAGGGCAAAACCCGCCGCCGTGATCCCCTTTGCCGTGCAAAAGCAACACCCTTCCACAAGGGGATCCCTGGGGCCAGTGGTGCAGAAAAGCCGGGATCCCATCGGAAAGCGGCAACTCCTGAGGCCGATAGATCCCCGACGAAGGTTGCGGCTGAGTTTCCGACCGCCCATCCAGAGCCTCTAAGTCACCTAACCGATCAAAAGGCATGGGCAAATCCAACACACGTCCGGCAAGACCCGGCAAAGCCACAAATCCTATCTTCCTATGTCCCAGTCGCCCGCGAGCGCTGCCGCCGCTGAGGAGTTGCAATCTTTGTTTCCAGTCCAAAATATTTCTTAACAATCTCTGCTCTTGCCGGGGATCCCCGACATGCCGGGCTTTGCAGCCTTTTCTGAGGATGGGATGAAAGGATCTCTCGGGGGGAGACTGGGGCCATTTGCGGGAAAAAGGCCCTCTGAGAGGTATGATGTTGTGAAGAAGTTTTGCGGGGTCTCAGGTTTGACGGGATCCCCTCTCTGGGGTGGTTCACCCTTGTTTTACGATTGCCTTATCGCTTCATCAGTTCACTCAGTCGGAAACGGGTTGCTGAAACTATGCTGTTACTGAAAATCTCTGTTTACGCGGTTGTCATCTTTTTTGTGGGGCTTTTTGTGTTTGGTTTTTTGAGCAACGACCCCTCCCGCAACCCCAACCGTCGAGACCTGGAGTAGGGGATCCCGCCTTGGGCAGCTTGCGAAC
>NZ_JANSIC010000257.1:0-3347 GCF_047461955.1 Synechococcus sp. R55.7 | reverse complement strand
CTCCACCAACAGCCTACCCAGTTTGTCCCTCCAGAGGGAGCTACCAGCCTGGACCACCGTCTTGCCAGTCTAAGCCCTATCTGGGGCGAAGGCTTTCGTGTCGCGGGGAAGATGGGTTGCTAAAGGTGTGCAAAAGAACCCCGACTCAGGCAACACTTTTACTTTTTGCGCGATTTGGCTCTTTTTCAGCCACGGAGGACCCCTCAGCGAGGGGGAACAGCCGACCTTGCCCAACAGCAATGTGAACCCGCGCGCCCACAGGCAGGGCTTCCCGGGCTAGGGCGTGCAATTCTTTGCCGGCTGCTGTGATCAGGCAATAGCGGTACTCTCGCCCCAAAAACTGTCGATCCCGAATGACAATGCCGCCCTGAGGATCAGGATGCAAATGCAACTCCTCCTGTCGAACCATCAACTCTGCGCAGCGCAAGCTGGGGTCGGGCTGATCCCTCAAAGCCTGGAATGGGATGTGCAGCAGCTCTTCAGCCTGCCAACCAAACTCCCGCCGCTCACAGCGCAGAAAGTTGGCCTGGGTAATAAACTCTGCCACGAAGCGAGTAGCCGGCTCCCGGTAAACCTCCTCCGGGGATCCCCATTGCTCAATACGGCCTTCCCGCATCACCGCCACCCAGTCGGAGAGGCAGAGAGCCTCCTCTTGGTCGTGGGTGACAAAAATGGCCGAGGTCTGGGTTTGCTTGAGGATTTTGCGGATTTCTTCCCGCAGGTAGTAGCGCACCTGCACATCCAAATTGCTCAGCGGCTCATCCAACAGGATCAAGCTAGGCCTGGGGGCCAAAGCCCGCGCCAAAGCCACCCGCTGCTGCTGCCCGCCCGAAAGCTCGTGGGGATAACGATGGGTGTAGTCTTCCAGGCCCACCAACCGCAACACCTCGTAAGCGCGTTCCCGCGCCTGTTGGGCAGCGCCTCGCAACTCAGCTCGCAACTCAGTTGAGGAGGAGCGATTGCCACCCCCTGCCGCCGACGCAAACGGGGTAGTGGGTCGGAGGCCAAACATCACATTGGCCAACACGTTCAAGTGGGGAAACAGGGCAAAATCCTGAAACACCAGCCCCACTCCCCGTCGCTCCGGTGGGATCCACTGCCCCTCCCCAGCCACAACCTGCCCCCCCAGCAGGATCCGCCCGCTATCCGGCTGCTCAAATCCGGCAATGGTGCGCAATAAGGTGGTTTTCCCACAACCTGATGGGCCCACAATGCTGAGGATGTCTCCTTGGGGCAGGCGAAACTCGACTTCCCGCAAAACCAACTGCCGCTGGCCGGGAAACCCCTTGCTGATGCCCTCAAGCTGAAGGATGTAGGAGGGATCCTCCCGCGCGGCAGTGGGGCTTGGAGAAAACAAAGACTCAGCCATGACGGTTGTTGTTGCAAAAGATTTTCACCATTTTTACCACACTACCATACTCCCAGACCCCACCTAGCCGGATCGAGGTTCAACAGCCAGCGGACGGATCTTGAGCAGGACAGGCTGAGGTCTCTGCGCCCTACCCTGATTCCAAGGGAAGCGATGGAAAATCAGTGTTACACTTAGTTAAGGAAGTTTCTCAGGTTGGGTGGCGCTTGCTTGTGTGGCGCACGCCAGAGGCTTGTTGTAAATGAGTTTTGAGACAAAGTTTCCCGAACGTGCTCTGATTACAGGGGCCAGTCGAGGGATCGGCAGAGCGGTAGCCCTAGCCCTAGCCCGACAAGGGATAGCGGTGGCTCTGGTGGCCCGCTCCCAACCTGATCTGCTAGCGGTGCAGGCCCAAATCCAAGACCAGGGGGGTAAGGCAGCGGTTTTTCCCATGGACTTGGCCGACTTAGCAGCTCTGCCCCAGCAGTTGCAGGCTCTCCTGGATCGATTTGGCGTCTGCGATGTCTTGGTCAATAATGCGGGCATGGCCCACGTTGGCCCTTTGGCCACCTTACCTTTGTCGGATTGGCAGCGAGTGATCGACTTGAACTTGACGGCAGCTTTTCTGTGTGCCCAAGCCGTACTTCCCGGAATGCGCCGGCAGCGCTGCGGCACGATTGTCAACGTCATCTCGATTGCGGGCAAGCGAGCTTTTCCCAACTGGGGAGCTTACTGTGCCAGCAAGTTCGGCCTAATGGGCTTTTCTCAAGCTTTGGCCGAAGAGGAACGACAGCATGGCATTCGGGTCACCAGCCTGTGCCCTGGTGCCGTGGACACGTCCCTCTGGGATACGGGCACGGTAGGGGTCAACTTCGACCGTTCCAAAATGCTCTCGCCGGAATGGGTAGCCGATTTGATTACCTATATTGTTCGGTTGCCCACAGGTGCGGTGGTGGAAGATCTCACCTTCATGCCTGCGGTGGGAGCCTTTTAGACCTGGCTGGTTTGGGGTTGCCCGTGACTTGGGAGGGTTTTGGCTATCGCAGCCTTTGACTGGATGCCCCTTGAGCTGAGTTGCACTGAGTTCTCTTAGCCTTTCGTTCAACAAGGAATATCCTGCTATGACCCTTGCAAAACCCGGATCTGGCTCGCAATCTCGAATGGATGACAAAGCCCATTTCAAGTCTCGGGTGATTCGAGATCGAGCCACTTTTGCGGAAGAAGAATTGGGTAGCTCGGATGTCTCAGATCCGGCTATGGTGGCGGCGGTGGAGACGCTGCTGCGGGGGATCGGGGAGGATCCCCAACGGGAGGGGCTGCGAAAAACCCCGGAACGAGTGGTTGCGGCTTTGAAGTTTTTGACCAGTGGGTATCGGCAGTCTTTGGAGGAGCTACTGAACAGTGCCATCTTTGATGAGGGCCATGACGAGATGGTGCTGTTGCGGGATGTGTCTCTGTTTAGCCTGTGCGAGCACCATCTGCTGCCCTTTATCGGCAAAGCCCATGTGGCCTACATCCCCAGGCAAAAGGTGGTGGGCCTAAGCAAAATTGCCCGTATCGTCGAGATGTACTCCCGCCGCCTGCAGGTTCAGGAACGCCTGACACGGCAAATTGCTGAGGCCTTGATGGAGGTGCTGGATCCCTACGGGGTGGGGGTGGTTATCGAGGCTACCCACATGTGCATGGTGATGCGGGGGGTACAAAAGGCCGGCTCCTGGACGGTCACCAGCTCGATGGTGGGGGTGTTTCAGGAGGATCCCCGTACCCGCGAAGAGTTTCTGAGTCTCATTCGCCATCCGTCCAATTTTTAGGGAGCTTCCCGGAGCTTTGTCGGTGAGTGGGTTAAGCCTCTGCTCAGGCGGGGAATGCTAGCCTAAGATCGACGCAAACCCTGCCAGAAGCGAGGCTTGTCATGAGCGAGGTCAGCCCCGAAAACCAGTTTCCCACCGATTTGGACTCCAATTGGCAGCCCCCGGCTCCGCCGGTCATGCAGCGTCCG
>NZ_JANSIC010000256.1:0-3349 GCF_047461955.1 Synechococcus sp. R55.7 | reverse complement strand
ATCCTGCAACCCCAGCTTCAAAGTCTGCGGATCCCAGCGGGTGAGGAGCAAGCAACTGTGAACGGTTTGGGATCCGGTGGGATCATCGTCCAACACAACGATAGGGGGGAGAGCCATGAGACCGTCTCAATGACAAAGCAACCCGAGAACTCCAGACAGACGAATCCCCCTCAAAGGGCAACCGCTATTTTCATCTTCCCCCAAGTTGGCCATCTTCCCTGCCCCTATTCCAGGCGAAGTTTGCCATGATTGAGATCAACTGGCTCTGTTGAATCCAAAACGACTGCAGACATTTCCCCCCTGCCCACATTCATGGGAGAAAGCCATGGGGCAAGCCGAGCTGCAACTTCACATCAAACGGGTACAGCAGGACGTGCTGCGCATGGGGGCGCTGGTGGAAAAGTCGGTGGTCTTGGCCCAGCAGGCCCTGTTTGAACAGAACTTGGCCGCCGCCGAACAGGTGATCGCCCAAGACAAGCAAATTGACCGTTTTTATCGTCAAATCGAGAAAGACTGTATTAATTTGATTGCCTTGCGCTCCCCGGTGGCGCGGGATCTGCGCTGGATCAGTACCCTGATGCAACTGGTACGCGATCTGGAGCGGATTGGCGACTACGCCAAAGATTTGGCCGAAGTGGCCCTGCGCTTGGTCATGTACCCGCCGCCCCCGGAGCTGGGTCGTATTCAGGTGATGATGCAGCGCTGCCAGAAAATGCTCAGCCACAGCCTGGTGGCCCTGACAGAATTGGATGCTGACCTGGGCCGACAACTGAAGCGGGAAGACGACGCCGTTGATGAAGATTACACTAACCTTTACAATACGTTGGCGCAGCAGTCTGACATTCGCGGATCGGTCGAGCCTATTCTATTGATGTTGCTGGCGATCCGTTACCTGGAGCGTCTGGCCGACCACAGCACCAACATCGGTCAGCGGGTAGCTTTTATCGTCACCGGCCAGCGTGACTAACGCCAACGGGTTGGGTCTTGCGATGTCTTAACCCCTCTTTTTCTTTTTTGCCAATACCCAAAATGGACTTCTCTCGAATTTTTCAGCATTTTCTCTCTCAGCCTCCCGAGCAATTGACCGACAAAGATACTCTTCTTGCTCTCTTGCAGTCCGCCGATCCAGAAGCGCCGGAAATGCTGGAGATTGCCCTCGATGGCCTGGTGCGGGCTGGGTTTCTGGAACGATCCGGGGATCCACCCCGTTATCGGCGCAAGCCGGACGAATCTTTGGTGGTGGGGCGTTTGCGCTGTTCCAGCAAAGGCTTTTGCTTCGCCATTCGGGACGAGCCGGGGGTGGAGGATGTGTACATCCACGGCAGCAACCTCAGCGGCGCCTGGAATGGGGATCAGGTGTTGGCGCGGGTCACCAAAGATGGCAACCGTCGCCGCAGCCCTGAAGGAGAGGTGGTGGCCGTTGTGGAGCGGGCCAATTCTGCCCTGGTGGGTCGCCTCAAACAGACGGAACAGGGTTTTCGGGTGGTGCCCTTGGACGACCGGCTGCTGTTCGAGCTGGCCCTGACGGAGGGATCCCCTGTCGAGCTGGCGGAAGGTCGGGTGGCCTATGTGGAGGTGGATCGCTACCCGCTGGGGGATCTACCCCCAACCGGAACCATTCGCAAAATCTTGGGCGACGGCCCAGAAGCCTCTATCGATGCAGATTTGGTCTGTTGCAAGTACGACCTGCCGCAGGAGTTTCCCGCCCCGGTGTTGGAGGCAGCAGCAGCTCTGCCCAAAAAGCTCAGCCGCTCTGACCAAAAGGGCCGCCGCGATCTGCGCGATTGGTTTTGCATCACTTTGGAGCCTTTGGATCTGCAGCATCCCCACGGCTTGGAACCCAACGTGGCTGTTTCCTTGCAGCGGCAAGAGAATGACCACTGGCTGCTGGGGATCCACATTGCTGACGTGGCCCATTGGCTGGATCCCGACCACCCCTTGGAGCAAGAGGCTCAGCAGCGGACGGCCACCGTCTACCTCGATACGATGGTGCTGCCTCTCTTTCCGCCGGAGGTGCACAACCGCCTGGCTCTGTTGCCACAGCAGGAGCGCTTGGCCTATTCACTGCTAGTGACCCTCGACCCAGAAGGGGTGGTACAAAACTTCGAGATTTACCCCAGCCTGGTGCAATCGCGGGCTCACCTGTCCTATGGTCAGGTGCAGGCTCTTTTGGCCACCACCGCCGACTTGGGCCCCGACGAAGAAGTGCCGGAGTTGATGGCCCTGCTGCAAAACCTGCTGCGCCTTAGCCAGATCCTACGGGCCAAACGTCACCAGGCGGGGGGATTTGACCTGCCCCTGTTGGATTTGCTCACTCCCCACTCTGCCGATGAAAGCGGCTACGGCCCCCTCTTGATCAGCGATCGCCTCGGCGCCCATGCCCTGATGACGGAAATTCTCCTGCTGGCCAACCAAATCCTGGGCCACCATTTGCGCCAGTTGGGGATCCCTTCTTTGGCCCGCGTGCAGCCTGCCCCTGCCGCCGAGGCCCTGCAGAGCTTTTTGCGCCTGGCCAATGCCATGAAGCTGGATCTGAATTTGCAAGATCCCGCTGTCGTAACTCTGGCGGACTGGCAGCGGATTTGTGCCCGCATCACCGCTCCCGATGTGTTGGCCTCTGGCGCGAGCCCGGCCTTGGTGGCGCAGATGCTGGCCACCTTGCCCCCGGTCGAGTATCGTCTCCAGCCTCTGGAAGAGCAACTCGGCCATTTTGGGTTGGGCCTCAAAGAACCCTACGCCACCTTTACGGCCCCCTTGCGCCGCTATGCCGACTTGCTCAATTTGCGTGCCCTGCACCTGGCCCTGAGCAAAGGACGCGAGCGCCGCAGCTCTCGCTCCAAAACTGTGGTGGATCTGCACGGCCCCAGCGGCTACGGCCAAATCGACTGGCAAGTGTTGCCGCCCAAGGTGCAGGAGGAATGGCAGGCGTTTCTCCAGGCGCAACTGCCCAAAATTCAGGAGGGGTACCGGATCCGGCAGCAGGCGGAGCGGGAGCTGATGGGCCTGAAGCGCTCTGAGTTCATGCAAAAGCACCTGGGAGAGGTGTTCCCCGGCCTAATCATCGGTGTCCAGAACTACGGCTTTTTTGTCCAGGTGGATCCCATCTTGGCGGAAGGCTTGGTGCGGGTCAGCACCCTGAAAAACGATTGGTACGAGTACCGCAGCCGTCAGCAGGCGCTGGTGGGACGCAAGAGTCGGCGCCAGTTTCGCCTGGGGGATCGGGTGGAGGTGCAGATTAAGAACGTGGATTACTACCGCCAACAAATTGACCTGGCGGTAATCGGGGAAGGCCGTCCCTACGAAGAAGAAGAATAAGGCGGGGATCCCTCCATGGATCGCAGCTGGAGAG
>NZ_JANSIC010000255.1:0-3373 GCF_047461955.1 Synechococcus sp. R55.7 | reverse complement strand
CGCTGGCAGCCCCAGAAAGAGAGGCCCGAGATCCATCGAGACAAGTTGGAGCGAGCTGTAGAGCGCTGTGCCGGGATCCTCTTCTACTTGATGCGAGAAGGTTACCCGGTAGCACTTGTTACGTTACAAGAGCGGACTCCTTTTGGGTCAGACCTGGCCCATCAAGATCACCTGCTGACCGTGTTGGCACGACTTACTTTTGTCGGGGATCCCCAGCTCAGCCCTCCACTGGAAAGAGAACCTGATCCCTCTGTCAAGTTTGACCTCACCCCTCAAGATCGCTGTGTGCTGCTGGCCCATCCCGACCAGGATGGAAAATCTGCCCCGGCCCATCTCATCCACACGGGATCGCTGTTGCAATTTATCCCAATTGAGTGAGCTTCAGGCCCATTTTGATAGCAGGATCCATCTGAGATTGTTTGGAAAGCTTGGGCGCAGATCCTTGCAAAGCTTTAGGTTAAACTGCTGAAGAAGTGGTGGTTCACTGCTCCAACTTTTGTCGCAATTCTGGAATGGCCCGCCGCATTTGTCGATAGCCCTCCTGAATAATCGGATCTGCTTGATGAAAATCGAAGATCCCATACTGGCTCAGCTTGGGTTGTAAGAGCAAATCCGGCGGATGTTCGGCTAAAACACTGCGGGTAACGATTTGCTCCATCACGTTCAACGTCTTGCCAATAACGTCGAAAATATTGGGACCAGAGGGCTCATCTGGAAACCATTGGCTAATTTTTTCTTGGATCCCTTGTTGTAGGGATTGATAGCGTTTGCGAATGCGGGTGATGAAGTTGGTTTCTTCTTCGATCACTTCTCCTTCAGCATTCAAGCGCTGTCGCCGTTGAAGGGTTTCTTCCACCTCTGTTTCTTCCAGTTGCGACTCCACATCCGCGGGATCCACATGGTTGAGATTGACCGCAACAACAACATCGGCCCCCATCTCCCGCACCACCCGCACTGGCACCGGGTTGACAATGCCCCCATCTCCGAGATAGCGCCCTTCGTGGTGAAAGGGAGTGAAAATTCCTGGGATAGAGATGCTGGCCCGCACGGCATCTGCCATTTTGCCCGAACGCAACAGCACCTCCTGGCCTGTGATCAAGTCGGTAGCCACACAGCAAAAGGGGATCCCGGCCTCTTCAATACACAGCTCTTGCAAATGTTCTGTCAGCAGCTCATAAATTTTGTTGCCATCCAGCAGGCCACAGGTGGGAAAGACCACATCAAACAAAGACAGGATCATCTTCCAGTTGAGATCTCGCACAAAGTCTTCCAGCTCATCCAGTTCTCCCGCTGCATAAATGGCTCCCACAAAAGCGCCAATGCTCGTCCCGGCAATATAATCAATGGGGATCCCGGCCTGCTCTAGAGCTCGAATCACACCAATATGAGCCCATCCCCTCGCTCCGCCGCTGCCCAGTGCTAATCCCAGTTTTTTGCCCATGATTGCTCCCTCAAAAAGAGACCCAAAAGACCTCAAGAATCCTAAACCTTGCTCCCTCTAACAATTAGGTACCTGCCCTTTCTCGCAGATCGGGAGGCAGATAGCTGCGTTCCCCCAAGATTTCCAGAAGAGGACCATAGCGGTCGAACTTGACCACGCTGACCGAGGCGGCCAAAACCTCAATGCGATCCCGGTAGCGGCCCAGGTCAATGCCCAGCAGGCTGCAGAGAATGACCCGAATTGTGGCTTTGTGGGAGACGATCAAGACGTTGCCATGGGTCCATTTTTCCTGGATCTCAGCCACAACCGGCATAGCCCGATTGGCAATTTGCACAGCGGTTTCCCCCCCTGGGGGCGCGTTCCAGGCTGGCTCGGTCATCCAGCGCCAATAGGCTTCTGGGTAGGCTTCTTGTGCCTCGGCGTGGGTTTTGCCCTCCCACTCGCCATAGTGAATTTCTCTTAGGCCCTCTCGAATCTGCATCTCCAAGCCAACTTTCTCGGCCAGGGGGCTTAGGGTAGCCAAGGCGCGCCGCATCGGGCTGACGTAGAGAGCTTGCCAAGGGATCCCAGCATAGGCTGCGGCAAAGGCTTCTGCCATTTGTTTGCCTTCGGGGGTGAGGTCGGGATCGAGAGCGCCGCAAAAGCTGCCGGAACGGCTGTAGGGAGTTTCTCCGTGTCTAAGGAGGTAAAGTCTCAGGCTCATGGGAAATATGCTTATGGGAGCGAACTTTGCCACTCTAGCTGCCCAACTTTAAGCTCTCCTTATCCCCCCTCGGGGCGGTGGTTGGTGGTGGGGATGTAGATGCGGCTGCCCGCCCACTGCAATTTTTCCCGCAGAGTGCGAAAGTAGGAGAGCTCTTTTTCCAGGATCATCAGCTTGGCCGGTGTAGGCGCTTGCTGAATGTGAACCCACTGGCCGGGATTCACCGACTGAGCCAACACGCCATCTGTCCACAGGCGGGTCAACCCTTCGGGATCGGCAAGAGGCCAAATGTCCACCCTGGCTGTGCCGCTGATGACAATAGGACGGCTGGACAAACTCAGGGGACAAATAGGGGTGATGATGATGGCGTCGAGGGTGGGCTCGAGGATGGGGCCATTGGCTGCCAGAGTGTAAGAGGTGGATCCCGTCGGTGTGGCCACCAGCACGCCATCCCCGTGGTACTGATCCAAAATCTCTCCGTTTACCTCGATCTCCATGATCGCGGCAGGCAGCCGTTCTCGGTTGATTGGCTTCAGGCAGATCTCATTGAGGGCATAGTAGACTTCGCTGGCCGGACGGCCTTGCGACTTTCCCTCTCCACGGGCGGCCAAGGGATCCCCTTGCCCCAACTGCGGCTGTTCCCAAATCTGGGCTTGCAACATCATGCGGGCTTGCAAGAAAAAATCCCCTGCCTGAATGCGATCCCAGGGATCCTGTTGCAGCACCCGCTCCGACTGGGCCAAAAACCCCAGCCTACCCCCCACTTTGACTGGCAAAATCGGGATCCCATAGGAGGCTAGGTATCGTGCCGCCGCCAACACCGAGCCATCTCCCCCCAGCACCACTGCCAGATCGATGGGATCCGAGGTGGCCTCCAAAAAGACTGGGTAGGGGTTGTGGTGCAAGCCGGTGGGAGCTGTCAACACCGTAACACCGCGCCGGCGCAACTGCTCCGCACACCTCTGGCAGGCGGCTTTGCTCTCCCGATCCCCCTCTTTGTAGGCAATCACCACCAAGCCCAAGTCCATGGTCAACCTCATCAAGGGATCCCTGTCGATTGTCCCCTTCTTCAGACTGGGGATTGCTCAGGATAATCCAGACTATCCCCCCCAAAGTTAACCAGAAAATGTTCTCTTGGACGGTGAAACCGATCACCGCAGCTCTCCCTTGAGCGTCACTGCCCCCGCCAGAGCTTTCTTCTACAACTTTTAAGTAACAGTTAAGTAAAT
>NZ_JANSIC010000254.1:0-3386 GCF_047461955.1 Synechococcus sp. R55.7 | reverse complement strand
TGGCCCTTCTCAGAGAGGGGGTGCCTCAATACTCGCTTAGAAGAGCTTCCACAAACTCGTAGCTGGAAAAAGGCCGCAGATCTTCTAGCCCCTCGCCGGCGCCGATAAAGCGGATGGGCAGGTTCATCTGCTGCGTAATGGCCAGGGCAATCCCCCCCTTGGCGGTGCTATCCAGCTTAGTCAGGATCACACCGCTCAACTTGGCAGCCTCGGCAAATACCTCGGCTTGGCGCAACCCGTTTTGCCCTTGGGTGGCATCCAGCACCAGAAGGCTTTCTACTT
The DNA here is from genome assembly GCF_047461955.1 of Synechococcus sp. R55.7. Taxonomy (NCBI): domain Bacteria; kingdom Bacillati; phylum Cyanobacteriota; class Cyanophyceae; order Synechococcales; family Synechococcaceae; genus Synechococcus; species Synechococcus sp. R55.7. The sequence goes on along the minus strand of NZ_JANSIC010000254.1, from coordinate 3,104 downwards.
TAGCTTCGGGAGCTTTTTTGTCAACGATGCGGCGGATCTTGGCTAGCTCGTCCATCAGGTTTTTCTTGTTTTGCAGACGGCCTGCCGTGTCCACCAACAGCAACTCGGTGCCCCTGGCCTTGGCGGCTGTGATGGCGTCAAAAACCACCGCTGCCGGATCGGCATTGGGAGAGGGATTGGCGATCACCTCTACCCCTGCTCGCTCTGCCCAAACCTTGAGCTGCTCCACAGCAGCAGCCCGGAAAGTATCAGCAGCAGCAATCAGACAGCGGTATCCAGACTTGCGGGCGACATGGGCAATTTTGCCAATGGTGGTGGTTTTGCCCGCCCCATTCACCCCGACAATCAGCCAAATGTTGAGCGTGTCCCGTTGTGGGGCAAAGGTGGGATTCCCCACCGTCAACATCTGCCGCATCTGCTGCTTGAGGTATTTGACGGCCTCCTCTGGGGGCACCACCTCCTCTCGCATGCGCTTTTGTAGGGCTTGGATGATCTGCTCGGTGGCGTCGATCCCCACATCGGCCTGCAGCAACAGGGCCTCAATTTCTTCCACAGCCTTCTGATCCAGAGGGCCGCGGCCTACCAGGGCTTTCAACTGGTTGATCAGGTTAAGGCGGGTTTTGCCCAAGCCTCGCCGCAGCTTTTGCAGCCAGGAGATTTCCTCAACGGAAATCTCTTCCGGTTTGCGCCCTTGAGCCGCCAAGATCTCGGCTGACCAGCGGAAGCCCTCATCGAAGACCAGCTCTTCCGGCCCCGTCTCTGGAGAGGGAGCAACGGCTGGAGTCACCGGCTCGGGTTTGGGCTCATCCACGGCGCTGGCTTGCAGGGCTTGGAGACGCTCAGCAGCACGGGGAGCCAGATCGAAAAACGAGGGAGCTGCCGCCGGCTGCACAGGGGGCGATTCTGGAGATGCTGGTTCTTGTGTTGGAGTGGAGGACTGGACGGGTTCACGGGGTTCTGCTTGGGCAAGTGGGCCGGAGTCCTCAGTCGAGGCCGGTGGCTGCAGCTGGACGGATTCTGCTCGCGCAGGCGGGGCGGACTCCTCGGTTGCCGGTGGGGCTTGGGCAGCAGCACGGGCCTTCAGGTTGGCATAGGCGGCTTTGGCAAAAGCCAAATAGTCTTCAGGGGAGATCTCCGCCGGTTCTGTGGCTGGCGCGGGGGCTGGTGGCGAAGACTCCGCTTCACCAGGAGAGTCGGTAGAGTCGGTATAGCGGCGGCGAAACCAATCGAAGGCCATAATCCCATCTCCAGCCTGGCTGATCTTTATCCAGTTTGACAGAGCAGCTCTCCTGCTAGAGCGCAGCCCTGGGGAGCTCATCCCTGCTCAATGGGGATCCCCGTTAGCGGGACGAGGTCCTTTCCAACCCTTCCACCCGCACAAACCCAATCACCTGCAACTGGTCAGGCTCTATCTCTAGGCTGAGCACCCGCATCAGGATCCCAATCTCTTCCAGCTCTTGCAGGTCAAGCACCTCATTGAGCCCGCCCAAAAACGCTGCTGAGATCTCATCGGGAACCCGCACAGAACCGATCACAAACTCCGGATTCTCCAGCTTTAGGCTGCGCCCTTCTTCCACGCGGATCCCGGTGTTAAACACCACCTCCACCGCTCGCGTTAGCGGGACGGAGTCCTTTTGCTCAGTACCGCCGTCTTTCTCCACCAAGAGGGCAGAGAGCTGAATGCGGCTGGGATCCGAAAACTCGACTCGAGGCTGACGCAGATCGAAACGGCGAGCTTCCCTTCCCGCTCCCCCAAAAGGCAGATCGGCGCGGATATCCTGAAACTGGCGGAGCACCTCTGGCTTGTTGAGGGCAGCATTCAAGTCCTCTTCCCGCACCAACACCCGTACCGCCGCTTGCAGAGGTCGCGCCAGGCGCAAGGGAGCCCCCTGGAAAAAAGAGGGGTCAATTGCCACCGGATCAGTTTCCAGCTCCAGAAGCTCGATGCGGGGAAAGGGCGCTCGATAGAGCCCGCGACCGGCAATCAGCAGGCGATCCGCTTGGCCATTCAGCAGTCGGTAATTGGGCTGGCTTTGAATACGCACCTCCAAAACCTCTGCCCGATCCAACTGATCCAACAGAAGCTGCCGCGCCGTCTGATCCGCCAGATAGCCCGCTCCTCCTCCCAAGCTCGCCAACAGACCCAAGAGAACCGCCAGGATCTCCATGCTCACTGCCCTGCTGTGCCCTAACCTAGGTTAGCAAGGGGATCCCTGGCCCACCTTGGGGATCCGGGCTAGCGCATCACCTTGAGGGGGCTGGCCTCAATGGGTCGGTTGCCCATAAAGGTTTTGGCAATTTTCAGGCCATCAGCCATTATCGGGCGATTGAGCGCGGGGTCATGGATGAATTTGGCGCCAGAGGCAACCGTTGGGCGTCCCTCCCCCCAAGTGTCCACGACTTTGAGAGTTGCAGCAGTAACTGGACGTCCGTCGGCATAGTAATCCACCACTTTCAGGGTTGAAGCCCCAACCGGACGGTGGTCAATCTCAATTTCGCTGAACTTGACAGGGCTGGGAAACACGGGCGGGCCGGATTTCTCCCCCAGCAGTACCGGCATCTGAGCAGCTACAGAGGCCCCGTCAGCAGGCAGAGGAGCCAGGTTTAGAGCGTTACCCGTTTGCGTTAGCGGGAGGGCGTCCTTTCCCATAGAAGAAGCCTCTTGCTCTGGAAGCGTGCCGGAATGACCATTTGGAACGGCCATAAGAAACTCCTGAGTTGGTAGAGATAATGAACAAAACAGGACGGGAAAGGGCAGGAAGCTAGATCCCAGCGGAGCGCTGCAGAAGAGGGATACCCTTGGCAAGGCTAAAGGTTGGCCTCCCCAAGTTCAAATGAGTGAGACTGAATCTCGAATCTAAAAATATTCTAAACCAAAGTTTGGCATGGGATCCGCCGGCTGTGACCCAACGGTTCCTGAGACGATGCCGGCCAGTCGCGTTAGCGTTGCGCAGCTATGACGTCCTCTTCGCTTCAGCCACTCCCTGGCAAAATCCAAAGCGGACGGTACACTAGTGAGTTAGCAAAGTCTATGGCAGGGATCCCCTATTCCTATTGGCGCTGGGCAAGGTGGCCGGCACCGGCTCTGTGGGCGTTGCTGCTTT
>NZ_JANSIC010000253.1:1510-3396 GCF_047461955.1 Synechococcus sp. R55.7 | reverse complement strand
CTCCCCTCTTCACGTTGGGAGAGGGGCCAGGGGTGAGGGCCCGTTAATCCAAGCGGCGGCCTGTCAAACGCACAAAAATGTCTTCTAAGTTGGCCGGGCGCACCATGAGGCCGGTTTTGTCAGGTTCAGCTTCCAACTGCCGCTGAGCTTCCGCCAAGCTGGGGAAAAAGGTGTACTCCACCTCCCGGCCAGGACAGGATCGCACCAGCAGGGCCTCTCCATACTTGGCCCGCAGTTGCTCGGTGCTGCCCAACTCGATTAACCTTCCCCCATCCATGATGCCGATGCGGTCGCACAGCTCTTCTGCCTCCTCCATGTAGTGGGTGGTAATCAGCAAGGTCATGCCCTGCCGATTGAGATCCCGCAAGATCTCCCACAACAGCCGCCGCGCCTGGGGATCCAACCCGACGGTGGGCTCGTCCAAAAACAAAATCTGGGGGCGATGCAGTAACGCCCTGGCCACCTGCAAGCGTCGTTTCATTCCCCCTGAGAGGGTTTTCACTTTGTCTTGCCGGCGATCCGCCAGCCGCACATACTCCAGCCATTCATCGATGCGCCGTTGCCGCTCTGGGTTGGGGATGTGGTGCATACGCCCGTGGAACTCCAGGTTTTCCCAAACGGTCAGCTCTGCCTCTAGGGTGATAGGCTGCAGAACTACGCCAATTTGCTGCCGCACCGCCACCGGATCCCGCACCACGTCATACCCCCCCACCCGGATGGATCCCTGGCTGGGTCGGGTAAGGCTAGTAAGCATGCGGATGGTGGTGGATTTGCCGGCGCCGTTGGGCCCCAACAGGGCAAACACTTCCCCCTGGGGGATCTGCAGGCTCAAATCTTGAACGGCAACCTGCTGCCCAAAGCGTTTCCACACCCCCTGCATTTCCACCGCCACCGTCTTGGTTTGGGGCAAGGTTGGGGCCGTCGAAAGAGCTGTCACAGTCCGCTCCGGTAAAGTGTAAAGAAATCTTTATTCTCCAGCATACGCCAGCCGTGTCAGCAAGCTGCAGGTCTTATCAGGGATCCCTGCTGCTGGCAGCAGTCTGGGTTGTCTCTTGAGCTTTTGCGTGGCTGTGATTTCGTTCTCTGGGGTTTTTCTCTAAGCTCTGCAAATAGCATACATTGCACCTGAAGAGTGAGTTGCGTCCGCAGGGCAGGGCATGAGCGTACAGCAGATAGGGGAAGTTGTGCTAAATGGCTAGTGCTGTATTTGTACCTATGGGTAACAATAAAGACACAAGCTTGAGCGGTCTGGCTGTCAGACTGGGGCTTTCTTCTCAGTGAAGCGACCTCCCTCAGCGCCCACCGATACCCTCTACTAACCAATCTGAATCTGATCTGAGCAAAATGCAGAGCAAAGACCGGTTCGACCAAATTGACTTCCGGCTGGATCGCCTGGTTGGGGCTGTGTTGACCCTGGCCGAGACCGTCAGCTTCGTCAAGGATGACCTGACCCATCTGAAAGCCATTGTTCAACAACAGGTGCTGATATCCCAGGAGCACAACACCTGGCTGGGAGAGTTAAAGACGATATGTCAACAGCAAGCCGATACAGCTCGTCGCCAATCTGAGACGATTGAGCGGATCATCGCCCATCTCCTGCCCACTCAGGATCCCAAGTCTTGAAGGATCAGAGGGCAGCCTGGGGGCGTGCCACAATGGCAGCAGAGCTGAGGTTTTCCACCGTTGGAGTGCCAGGTTGCAGCAGCAGGACAGGGTTCTGTTGAGGCTGAGGAGCTGCTTGCTTTCTTTCGTTGCCGACGCTTGCCTTACCTGGATCGCTTTGGCCCTCAAGAGGCCAAGCTGCCGCCGGACAACCTGCTGGAGCAATGGCGGCGGGATCGCCAAGCCCTGGCAGCCGCTGTGTTTGAGCGATTCCCCGGAGAACG
>NZ_JANSIC010000253.1:0-1410 GCF_047461955.1 Synechococcus sp. R55.7 | reverse complement strand
GTTTGGGTGAGCAGCTCCCTGGATCTGCTGATTCGGGATCCCGCTCTCGTTGGCAGAAGTCGCCACGCCGCCCGATCCTCTTACCTGCCGGTTCATATTCGTATCGGCAAACGCCCCAAACCGGAATACGAATTGTTGCTGGCTTTGCAGGCAGAGTTGCTCGGATCCCTGCAGGGAAACGTTCCCAAGCGGGGCATTTTGATCCTGAAAGATGGGAAGTGGCACCCCGTCCACCTGAGCCGCCGACGAGCACAGGTGCGGCAATTGCTGCAGGAGTACCTGCACTCCCTCAACCAGCCGGAACCACCGCAGGTGTTCATGGCCCGCAGCCGCTGCCATCTTTGCCACTGGCGGGAGCATTGTCGCCAGTTGAACGCCGCCGCTCAACCCCTCAGCCTGCTGCCGGGCGTAACGGGATCCCGCTATCCCCTTTTGCAAGAGGCGGGGATCCACTCGATTGAAGCCCTGGCCAACGCTCAGTTGGATAGGTTGCAAGCCATTCCCAAGTTGGGATCCGGCGTGGCCCTGCAACTGCAGCTGCAAGCCCGTGCCACCCTCAGCCGGCAGCCTCTCTGGATTCAATCCCCCCCGGAAACCCTGCCCACCACACCCGTAGAGCTGTACTTCGATATCGAGGCGGATCCCCGCCACAACGTCGCCTATCTGCTGGGCCTGCTGGTGGTGGAGCAAGCCGAGGGGAAAAAGGTTGCGAGCTATCACAGTTGCCTGGCCGCCGAGCCGCGGGAAGAAAGGCAAGCTTGGGAGCAATTCTTGCAACTGGCACAACGCTATCCTGACGCTCCCATCTACCACTTTCACGGCTTTGAAGTGCAGACCTGCCGACGGCTGGGGGAGCAATACCGCACGGATCCCCGACAAGTGCGCCAGTTGTTGCAGCGCTTTGTGGATTTACAGGCCTGGGTGCAACGCTCGGTGGTGTTACCGATTGAGAGCTATTCCCTGAAAAACATCGCCCGCTGGTTGGGGTTTCAGTGGCGTCTGCCTGATGCCAATGGCGCCCAGTCCATTTATTGGTATAGCCAATGGCTGGAAACTCGGGAGCGCAGATATTTGGAGCACTCGCTTATCTACAACGAGGATGACTGCCGGGCTACCCACCGCCTAAAAGACTGGCTGTCCCAAGGAGTCCTCCATGCCGAATGATGCGAATAAATTGACAAAGACGGCCTATCCCCAGCCGCAAATGCCGCAGCTTGCGCCGCCAGTCTTGTGGCCAGTTGCTGAGGTTTCGTTTAGAATCAGGCAGGACTGTTTAGTTTATCAGGGGAATCCCATGCTGTTGAAATCTCATGAATCTCCTCGCCATCAGGGCAGAAACCGTCGCGGTCGTGGGGGATCGGCACGTAAGCGCCAACTGGACAAACGGAACCGCGCCTTGATGCAACGATT
>NZ_JANSIC010000252.1:0-3401 GCF_047461955.1 Synechococcus sp. R55.7 | reverse complement strand
AGCAGCAAATAGTTAAGTTGGCTACAGAATCCCCTGACTTGTTGCTTAGGTCTGCTTTGAATCTTGGGTCTTCTTTGAGATTTATAGGATCCCTCAGTACTCAAAGGTCATGGGTGGGAAGCGGGAAGGGCGGGATCTGAGCTGGGCGGGTTCAGAGGCAGGAGCGGGATCCCGGAAGGCTTTTGCCTCCTGCTGAAGGTGCTGCATGGCCTGCTCGATTTCCTGAAGTCGCGCGTGGATTTGCCCTTGCCGCTCTCGAATAAACTCTAGCTCTTGGTTGAGCCGCTGCTTTTCGACAGTGAGCTGCTGCATTTCGGCATAGAGGGCGGATTCGGTTTGGCGGCGAGGGATCGAGCGCAGCTTGGGGCGCGGTCGAGTTCGGGGCACACGGGGCAAGCTCATAAGGGGGGATCCCGGAAAACGGCTTGCGCCTATCCTAGCGTGCTCTTGGCGGCCCTTCTATTCCTAGGTAGGATCCATTCGTCCGGTGTGGAAAACAGCGATGGTGGAAACTGGAGCAGACCTGTTGCAACGCTACGGCAGCGGTGAGCGGGACTTCAGCAACAGCCAACTGGCCGGAGCTGATCTGGCCGGGGCCGACTTGGCCGGGATCGACTTGGGGGGATCCATTCTCCGCCAGGCAAAGCTGGCCTCTGCCAACCTGGAGCGGGCCTACCTGAGCGGCGCCGACCTCAGCCAAGCGGATCTGCAGGGATCCAACCTGCGGCTGGCCAACCTAGAGAAAGCCAAGCTGCAGGGATCCCGATTGCAAGGAGCCAACTTGCGTGGGGCCAACCTGGCCGAAGCGGACTTGAGCGAAGCCGATCTCAGCCAAGCGGACCTGGCAGGGGCCAATCTCACCGGGGCCAACTTGAGAGGAGCCCTTCTTGCCCAGTGCAAACTCAAGCTGGCCAACCTGCGAGGGGCTTGCTACGACGCCACCACTCAGATGGAAGCGGGTGTTACACCGGTGGAGCTGGGCATGGTTCAAGCCTAGAGGGGGAAATGGGGCTAGTCCTCCGGCTCCAAGTCCAGGATCTCCTGAATTTCGGCATCGGTATAGCCCACCGCCCGCAACTTCTCCGATACCGTCTGAATCTCCCCTGGAGACAAATCCTGCTGCCGTACCCGATCCCAGAGATTGGCCACAATCTGCAGCAGCAAACCGCTGCTCTCCGCCTCAAACAGCTCAAAAGCCGTGGCTAGCTCAATGGCCTGCAACACCTCCTCGGCACTGCCAATCGGCTGATCGAGGGATCGTTCCTCCAGCTCCACCAGCAACTGGCGCAGTTGGTTCAGGCCATCCCCAAGAGCAGACATACAGCAGGCTCCACAACGGCACTCGAACCCTCACCCTAGCAGACCCCTATCATTCCGCAAAAGGAATCCCGCCAATTCTGCGGCAGCTACAGCTATTCTGATTAAGAGAGCGATTCAACTGCAATCGAGGCGATTGTCGAGTCAGCATAGACAATCAACAACACCCAAACAACACCGAGAGGAGATGCATGAGTATGGCCCCAGTGAACGTCCTGCCCAATACCCCCCAGCCTTTAGCCGATGAGGGTGGCACCACCTTGGACTATGGCAGCGCGGTTTACCGGCAGGCCTACTCTCGCATCAACGGCATTGTGATCGAAGGGGAACAAGAAGCCCACGACAACTACCTCAAGCTGGCCGAGATGTTGCCGGAAGGGGCAGAGGAGCTGCACAAGCTGGCCAAGATGGAATTGCGGCACATGAAAGGCTTTCAATCCTGCGGCAAAAACCTGCAGGTAGAGCCGGATAGGGAGTTTGCCCGCACTTTCTTCGCCCCTTTGCGCAACAATTTCCAAAAAGCGGCAGCAGCCGGAGACCTAGTTACCTGCTTGGTCATTCAGTCGCTGATCATCGAATGCTTTGCCATTGCCGCCTACAACATTTACATCCCCGTCGCCGATGAGTTTGCCCGCAAGATCACCGAGGGGGTGGTCAAGGATGAATATCTGCACCTCAATTTTGGAGAGCGCTGGCTAGGGGAGCATTTTGGCGAGGTCAAAGGGCAGATCGAAGCGGCCAACGCCCAGAACCTGCCCTTGGTCTGGCAGATGCTGCAGCAGGTGGACCAGGATGTAGAAGCCATCTATATGGATCGCGAGGCCATCGTCGAGGATTTTATGATTGCCTATGGAGAGGCGCTGGCCAACATCGGCTTCAGCACCCGCGAGGTGATGCGCCTCTCAGCCCAGGGTTTGCGGGCAGCATGACCCACCTCAGCATTCATCCTCTGCCGGCGGACTGCAGTTCTAGGCTGGCTACAGGCGGGTATGGACATGTTTTGATGGGATCCATCAGTTATCCAAGCGGGTAAACCTTTATGTTCGGCCTGATTGGGCACTTGACCAGCCTGGCCCATGCGAAGCGGGTGGCAGACAAGCTGGGTTATTCCGAATATGCGGAGAGCGACCTGGAGTTCTGGTGCATGGCTCCCCCTCAGGTGGTGGACGAGATCACGGTAACCAGCATCACCGGCCAAAAGATTTATGGGCAGTACGTCGAATCCTGTTTCTTGCCGGAGATGTTGGCGGGGGGACGGGTGAAGGCAGCTTGTCGGAAAGTGTTGAATGCCATGGCCCTAGCCCAGCGGCGCGGCTTGAACATTACGGCTTTGGGGGGATTTAGCAGCATCATTTTTGAGACTTTTCGCCTCGACAGTCTCCGGCGAGTCCGCAACATTGACTTGGAGATCCAACGCTTTACCACCGGCAATACCCACACGGCCTACATCATCTGTCAGCAACTGCAGTTGGCGGCCCAGCGCTACGCCATGGACTTGGCAGCCGCTACGGTTGCGGTGGTGGGGGCGACCGGAGATATCGGCAGCGCCATTTGTCAATGGTTGGTGGCCCACACTCACTTGGGCAAATTGTTGCTCATCGCCCGAGAGCGACGGCGTCTGGAGGAATTGCAGGCCAAGCTCAAGCAGGGGGAGATCTCTTCGCTGGAAGAGGCCCTGCCCCGCGCTGACTTTATCGTTTGGGTGGCCAGCATGAGCCAAGGCATGGCCCTCGATCCCCAAGTTTTGCCGGATCCCTGTGTCATCATCGACGGTGGCTACCCAAAGAACATCGCCTCCAGCTTGCAGCGAAAGGGACTCTACGTCATTGACGGGGGGATGGTGGAGCACTCTTTGGATATTGAATGGAACATCATGCAGTTTTTGAATGTGGCCAACCCGGCCCGTCAGCTTTTTGCCTGCTTTGCTGAATCCATGCTGCTGGAGTTTGAGGGGCTGTACACCAATTTCAGTTGGGGCCGTAATTTGATCACCCTTGAGAAATTGGATCTGATCGGGCAGCTTTCCCGCAAGCATGGGTTCCGCCCCCTCATGCCCGAAGCCTAATTGAGATTCAAAATGAAGA
>NZ_JANSIC010000251.1:0-3433 GCF_047461955.1 Synechococcus sp. R55.7 | reverse complement strand
TTGACCTGGCTGGGCAACCTGCTGCAAGGGGATTTCGGGGTGAGCTACACCTATCGCGTGCCGGTAGCACAGCTCATCCTCTCCCGCGCCGGCGCTACCTTGCTGTTGGCGGTGTCCTCTGTGGTGCTGACTTGGCTGGTCGCCATTCCCCTAGGGATCCTGGGGGCGCTGCGGCAGAACACCCCCCTGGATCGGGCGTTGCAGTTGCTCAGCTACCTGGGCCAGGCCATGCCCAGCTTCGTGCTGGCCATTTTGCTGCTAATTGTGGCCCAAAACGTGAGCTGGCTGCCGGTAGGGGGGATGACCAGTGTTTATTTTGCCGAGCTTAGTTTGGGGGAAAAGTTGCTGGATCTGGGCCGCCACCTGCTCCTGCCCACGCTGGCCCTGAGCATCACCAGCTTTGCCGGGCTGCAGCGGATTACGCGCGGCAATTTCTTGGATGTGCTGCGGCAGGAATACATCCAGGCGGCGCGGGCCCGTGGGATCCCAGAGTGGCGGGTGATCTGGTTGCACGCGCTGCGCAACGCCGTCAACCCCTTGATCACGATCTTGGGCTTTGAGTTTGCCAATCTGCTCAGCGGCTCTTTTATTGCCGAGTTTTTCTTCAATTGGCCGGGGCTGGGCAAGCTGCTCTTGGAGGCTGTTCAAAGTTTCGACATCAATGTGGTGATGGCGGGGCTTCTGCTGGGGGCCGTGATGCTCATTCTGGGCAATTTGTTGGCCGATTTGCTCCTGATGTGGGTGGATCCCCGGATCCGACCCGACTCACTGCTGTAGTTAACCATTGCTGCTACGGATCCCTCAAACAGGCGGCTCAATTGTGGAGACAATATCCCGAATCACCGCCTCAGCCTCTTGCCGTCGGTTGCCGGCCATCTCTCCCGACCCGGCCAGAGAAACCCGATGGGTCAGTACCGGCACGAACAGTGCTTGCAGATCTTCTGGTAGACAAAAGCTGCGCCCCTTCACCAGCGCCTGAGCCCGTGCTGCCCGCGCCAAGGCCAGGGCTCCACGGGTGGATACCCCCGCCCGCAGCAGCTTGGACACGCGAGTGGCCTGCACCACCTGCAGAAGATAGTCCGCCAGGGATCCATCCAAATACACCTGATCCACCGCCGACTGAATCTCTCGCAACTCCATCAGGGAGAGAACCGGCTGCAGAGCATCCACCGGCTCGGCCTGTTGCCGTTGCAAGAGTAAAGCTCGCTCTACCTCAGGGCTGGGGTAGCCAATCGACAGCCGTACCAAAAACCGATCCAACTGGCTTTCTGGGAGGGGATAGGTGCCGTGGTACTCCAAAGGATTTTGGGTGGCCAACACCATAAATGGGCTGGGCAGCGGGTAGGTGCGATCGTCCAGCGAAACCTGCTTTTCCGCCATTGCCTCCAGCAGGGCACTTTGGGTGCGGGGCGAGGTGCGATTGATTTCATCCGCCAAGACCACGTGGGCAAAAATGGGGCCGGGACGAAATTCAAAATCCCCTTTTTCTTTGTTGAAAAGGGTGAGGCCAAGGATATCTGTCGGCAATAGGTCGCTGGTAAATTGAATCCGCTGAAACTTGGCTCCCAAACTGTGGGCGATGGCCCGCGCCAAAGTGGTCTTGCCTACACCGGGCACATCTTCAAGCAAAACATGACCTTCCGCAACCAAGGCCGTGACCACCGCCTGCACCACCTGCGATTTGCCCTGAAACACGGATTCGATATTGGCAATCAGCTTGCCAATCTGTTGGTGCAAGGTTTGTAATCGCTCCGCTGGGATCCGTGCTGAACCAGACCGGGTGCTGACACTCGCCATAAACCATTCCCAAAGGGGCCTATTCCACCTTACAGGCTGGATCCCATTGCCAGCTCAGGGCGGGATCCCGCTAAACCCCACTAAAAAACCGGAGTATCATAGACCTGAGCTCTCCACGAAGGATAACTATCTTGGAACTGTCTTGTAAAAGTGAATATGCTCTCCTGGCCCTTCTGGAATTGGCCCAGCACTACAGCGATGGCCAGGTGCTGCAGATTAAAGAAATTGCGGCTCATCAGTCCATACCCGACCGCTACTTGGAGCAATTGCTGGCCACCTTGCGCAGACAGGGGTTGGTGCGCAGCCAACGGGGATCCAAGGGAGGCTACTTCCTGGCCCGAGCACCCTGGCAGATCTCGCTGCTGGATGTTATCCAGGCCATCGAGGGGGAAGATCTCAGCCGCTCCCGCGACTTGCCCTCGGGCGATCTCACCCCAGAGCGGGAAGTGCTCCTGAAGGCCTGGCAAGATGCCCAAGCTGCGGCGGTAGCCATTCTCCAGAAGACCACCCTACAAGACCTCTGCGACCGGCAGGCACAACAGCAACAAGCTCGGCTTATGTACTACATTTAAGCCAGAGGCTGGGATCCTTGGAAGGTTTTGGGTTATCCTGAAACCCATTGCTTTTCGAATTGAGCCCTTCCATGACCGTTCGCTCTTCTCGCTCTCAGGCTGCCGATACGTTTTCCGCGGAAGATTTTGCCCAAGCTTTAGACAGGCAAAACCTCAGCTTTCAACCGGGGCAGGTGGTGCAAGGCCGCATCTTCCAACATCAGAACGATGGCGCTCTGGTGGATATTGGCGGCAAATCCCCGGCCTTTTTGCCCCTCAAGGAAGCAGGGATCCGCCCAGGGGAAGATTTGAGTGCGCTCTTTCCTTTAAAGACAGAAGCCGAGTTTCTCATCCTGCGGGAAGATGCAGAAGGACAAATTGTGCTCTCGGCGCGGCGGCTGAGGCTGAAGCGGCTTTGGGAAGAGCTGGCCCAGAAGCAAGCCAACGGCCAGACGGTAACCGTTCCGGTGATCGCCACCAACAAAGGGGGGGTGGTGGTGGATGTGCAGGGGCTGCGCGGCTTCATTCCCCGCTCCCACCTCAGCCAACGGGAAAGTCTGGAGGAGTTGGTGGGGCAATCCTTGACAGCAAGCTTTATCGAGGTGAACCCAGAAGCCAACAAGCTGGTGCTCTCCCAAAGGGCGGCTGTAAAGTCCGAGAACCTGAGCCGCTACACCAGTGGCCAAGTGGTGGAAGGCAAAGTCAGCGGACTAAAACCCTTCGGTGTGTTTGTGGACTTGGAAGAAGGGGTAACCGGGCTGTTGCACATCAAGCAGGTCAGCCAAAGTTTTGTAGCCTCGCTACCGGATTTGTTCAAACCAGGCCAACGCATCAAAGCTGTTGTCATCGATGTGGATGAGGCCAAGGGACGGATGGCCCTCTCCCTGCGGGTGCTGGAAAAGCATCCGGGCGAGGTGCTGGAGCAGCTGGACAGGGTTATGGAGGAGGCCGAAGAGCGGGCCGGTAAACTCAAGGGGAGAATAACATCCGACGGCCAAGTCATCTGATCCCATCTCTGCCTCGAGTTCGGATGCAAAACCTGCAGAGGGAAAGCAAGACGCCTTACGGCAATCAGAGGAAAATCA
>NZ_JANSIC010000250.1:0-3447 GCF_047461955.1 Synechococcus sp. R55.7 | reverse complement strand
CGGGTGTCGGGTAGTTTACTGTCTTCGATGACCGGGCCCTCGGGGATCCCCCCTCTCCCGAAGCTGAAAATGGGGATACGTCACCGGCCCACAAAGTATCTGGCAACACAGCTGGCTGCCCCTCTCTCTGATGTAGTGGGGATGGGGTTGGCCATACCAATCGAGATAAACCGGCCTGCAACCCTCATTGCTCCCGCCATCATCTGTCTGGATCAGGGGGATCAGCCCTCACTTGGGCCACTATGAAAATCATTGGAGTTGAGTCAATGTTGGAGTCGCAGAGGGTAGTTCAAAGTGGGTTATCTTCCCCCGCTGTTTCGGGCAAGCCCGTTCTGGAGTTGCGCCACGTCTCGCTGCAGTACCCCACCAAGGGATCCCCAGTCACGATCATCCGCGACGTCAGCTTTTCTGTTGCCCACTCGGAGTTTGTCTCCATTGTTGGGCCGAGCGGCTGTGGCAAGACTTCTCTTTTGAAGATGATGGCCGGCCTGAACACTGACCATGGCGGCACCCTCTACTTTCAGTTGCAGCCCATCGCCGGCCCCCTGAAGAGTGTGGGCATGGCCTTTCAAAACCCGGTGCTGCTGCCCTGGCGCACAACCCTGGAGAACGTGTTGCTGCCGTTGGAGGTGGTAGAGCCCTACAAGCGCACCTTCAAGCAAAACCTGGCCCAGCACGAGAAGTCGGCGCTGGAGCTGCTGGCCACCGTAGGCTTGGAGGGTTTTCAGAAAGCCTATCCTTGGCAGCTTTCTGGGGGAATGCGGCAGCGGGCTTCCTTGTGCCGCGCTTTGATCCATCAGCCGGAGCTGCTGCTTTTGGACGAACCTTTTGCCGCTTTGGATGCCTTTACCCGCGAGGATATGTGGGAAATGTTGCAGCGGCTGTGGCTGCGCACCGGCTGCACCGCCATTTTGATCACTCACGATTTGCGGGAGGCGGTTTTCCTCTCCGATACCATTTATGTGATGGGGCCACGGCCTAGCGAGATCATCTTTTCCCTCAAAGTGGATCTGCCCCGTCCACGCCCGCTGGAGATCTGCCTGACGGACGAGTTTCACCGCTTGGTCTCGGAAGTGCGCCAGCACATTCGGCGCAGCTATTAGGCCAAAGAGCCCTTGATCCAAAAAATCTGGAAAGGTTTGCTGGACAGGTTACCGCGCATTTCTGCCGAGGGATCCCATGAAAAAATCATTTGACCGATTTTTGCAGACCCAAACGGCTTCTGTGGTCTTGCCCGCTGTCACCATCGTTTTGACCCTTGTGCTCTGGCAGGTGGGGGTGGGGCTGTTCAACGTTCCTCGCTTCATTCTGCCGGCGCCCACCCAGATCCTCGCAGCCATGAACCAGTGGAGCCCGGTGATTCTGCGTCACTCCCTAACCACCCTCACTTCGACGCTGCTGGCCTTTGCGCTGGCTTTGGTGGGGGGGATATTGCTGGGATCGATCATCGGCAGCTCCCGCCTGGCCCATCTGTGTTTGTACCCGCTGCTGGTGGGGTTTAACACCATCCCGAAGGTGGCTTTGGTGCCGCTGCTGGCGATTTGGTTTGGCTTGGGCCTGATCCCGGCGGTGATCACGGCCTTTTTGCTGGCCTTTTTCCCCATTGCAGTCAATGTGGCGGTGGGGCTGGAGACGGTGGAAGCCGAAATGCGGGATGTGCTGCGATCGTTGGGGGCCAGCTCTTGGGAGATCTTCACCAAGGTGGGGCTACCCCACAGCATGCCCTACCTGTTTGCCTCGTTGAAGGTGGCCATCTCCTTTGCTTTTGTCGGCTCGGTGATCTCGGAGACGGTGGCTTCCAACCAGGGGCTGGGCTACCTGATCGTGTCGGCCAGTTCTTCTTTTGATGTGCCTTTGGCCTTTGCGGGTTTGGCTGCCCTCGGCCTCATGGGTGTCTTGCTCTACACCTTTTTCGCGGCTCTGGAGCGCTATGTCCTGTCCTGGCGACAGTAGCATCTCTCCCCAGGGAGCCAACCCCTGCCTGAGCTAGCCCAGGTCTGGAAAGGTGGCTCGCACCGCCGGGTGGATGAGCTTGCCTGCCCTGACGTTTAGCCCTTTGGCCAAGGCCGGGTCTTGTTCCAAAGCAGCGGCCAGGCCAAGGTTGGCCAGCTTGAGGATGTAGGGGAGAGTGGCGTTGACCAGCGCTTGGGTCGAAGTCCAGGGGACAGCCCCCGGCATGTTGGGAACGCCGTAGTGCAACACCCCGTGGGCTTCGTAAACCGGCTGGGCATGGGTGGTAACCCGCGTGGTAGCAATGCACCCCCCCTGATCCACCGCCACATCCACAATGAGGGAGCGAGGACGCATTTGGGCCACCAACTCTTCTCCCACCAAGACCGGCGCCCGCCTTCCCGGCACCAACACTGCCCCTACCACCAGGTCGGCCTCGCGAACACACTCTTCCACGCTTTGGGCCGTGCTGTAGAGCAGCTCTACCCGCGAGCCAAAAATCAGCTCCAGCTCGTTCAGCCGCTGCAGGTTAATGTCCAAAATCTGCACCCGTGCCCCCAAGCCTACGGCCATTTTGGCCGCCTCGGTGCCCACGGTTCCCCCGCCCAGGATCACCACCCGCCCCGGCGGCACCCCCGGGATCCCGCCCAGCAACACGCCCCGCCCCCCCTGCTGTCGGGTCAGGTAATGGGCGCCAAACTGCACCGAGAGCCGCCCGGCAATCATGCTCATGGGCATCAACAAGGGCAGGGATCCATCTGCCAATTCCACCGTTTCATAGGCGAGGCAGGTGGCTCCCGATTGCAACAGCGCCTGGGTCAGCTCGCGGCTGGCGGCCAAGTGCAAATAGGTAAACAGGATGAGGTCGGGATGGAGCAGAGGATACTCGGCAGGCAAGGGCTCCTTTACCTTCACCACCAGCTCCTGCCGGTAGATCTCCTCAGGAGTGACAGCCAGCTTGGCCCCCGCTTTTTGGTAGTCCTCATCCGTGAAGCCCGCCCCCTGGCCTGCTTGGGTTTCCACCCACACCTGGTGCCCCTGCTCGGTCAAGGCCCGCACCGCCGCCGGTGTCAGCCCGACACGGAACTCTTGCTCTTTGATCTCTTTGGGCACGCCAATTCGCATAGGGATCCCCGTAGGGCTGCTTTCCAGTCTAGACAGACTCTCCCCGCAATGGGATCCCTGGCCTGAGCAGGAGAGCGAAAATTGTAAAGTTTTGTGCGCGATCTGTCGGGGCAAGCAATCGCCAGGCTAATTTTGTTAGCTCAAGATTTCAAGGGCAAACCTAGATCTCTTGCCATGATTGGCACGAAAACAAGACATAACAGCCTCAGAAAGCCCAATTTTCTTGCTTGCGCTTATCCCCAAGAGCAATGTTAACATCTATGTCACGAAGTCTCCGTACTCCCTCGCGAACGCACCTTGAAAACTGCATGGATTCAAGCTTTTCCGGGGGTAGGGTTGATCCCTACCTTTTCCCCGCAAGGGGACGGAAAC
>NZ_JANSIC010000249.1:0-3449 GCF_047461955.1 Synechococcus sp. R55.7 | reverse complement strand
CTTTCGACCTCATTTCGACCTCATTATTTTGTAGATTTTGTAGCTCGGCTGGGTTGAGCAGAAAGAGCGCTGGGAAGCGCAACCCGTCCAAGGAGGTCGGAGCCGGAAGCCAGTTGGACAGGTTAAGGTGAAGAGACTGTTAAGATTCTTATGGTTTTGCTGTTGCCAAGGCAACACCGCACCAACTAACATCTCGCTACACTGCGACCGCTCATGATTCATCCTCTGCTGCAACGGCTGCACCAATCCACCCTGACCCCGCTGCGGGATATCCACTGGACGCCGGAATTGTTCGGAATCCTCTTGGTGTACTTTGTGCAGGGGGCGGTGGGGCTGGCACGGCTGGCCACCAGCTTTTACCTGAAGGATAGCTTGGGCCTCAGCCCGTCTCAGGTGGCGGCGTTGATGGGCGTTGCCATGAGCCCCTGGATCCTCAAGCCCCTCTACGGCCTGCTGTCGGATACCGTACCGGTGGCGGGCTATCGGCGTCGTCCCTACCTCTTGTTGTCAGGGCTTCTGGGGTGTGGGGCTTGGCTGGGGATGGCCCTGTGGGCACCGACGGCTGGTCTGGCCACCCTGTGGATGGTTTTGGGATCCCTGGCGGTGGCGGTAGGGGATGTAATCGTAGATTCGCTGGTGGTGGAGCGGGTACACGGCAGTGACTGGGCGGGGACGGGCACGCTGCAATCTTTAACTTGGGGAGCAACGGCCTTGGGATCCCTGCTCACCGCCTATTTGGGAGGAGCGCTCTTAGCCCATTATCCGCCGCAGGTGGTGTTTGGGCTGACGGCCTTTTTGCCGTTGTTCATCGCTCTGGCAGCTTGGGTTATTGCCGATCAACCGGTGGCGTTGTCCCAGGGCTGGGATCCCTTGCAACAACAGGTGGGGCAGGTGTGGCGGGCGCTGCGGCAACCCAGCATTTTGCTGCCGGTGCTGTTTGTGTTCGTTTGGCAGGCCACTCCCAGCGCCGATGCGGCTCTTTTTTACTTTGTCACCAACGATCTCGGCTTTGGGCCGGAATTTTTGGGTCAGGTGCGCTTGGTTACCAGCATCGCCAGTTTGCTGGGGGTAGGGATCTTCCAAGTGTACCTGCGGCGGCTCCCACTGCGGCCCCTGTTCGGCTGGATGACGGTGATCTCGGCAGGGTTGGGCCTGACCAGCCTCATCTTGGTCTATCACCTCAACCGGGATTGGGGCATCGACGATCATTGGTTTAGCTTGGGGGACAGCCTGGTGCTGACGGTGGCAGGACAAATTGCCTTTATGCCAGTGCTGGTCTTGGCCGCCCGCCTCTGCCCCCCTGGGATCGAGGCCACCCTCTTTGCTCTGCTGATGTCGGCCTTTAATTTGGCGGGGTTTCTCTCCCAAGAGCTGGGATCCCTGCTGATGCATGGGCTGGGGGTAACGGAGACCGATTTCAGCCGGCTGGGGCTGCTGCTGATCCTGACCAACCTTTCTACCCTCTTGCCCCTGCCGTTTTTGGGCTGGCTGCCGGAAGAGAGCATAACCCTTGGCGGAGCAGAACTGGAGGCGGAAGCCCATGCCTCTCTGGAATCCTTTCTGCGGGATGTGCAGGCAGAAGAAGCGGAGACAGCCTTGGCGATGGAAGGGGTCTCTCTGGCCGAAACCGACCCAACCTAAAGAGACTCTGTCTGGCCTCGGGAAAGGCATACAGCCTCGGTGTCCAGCCGCTAAGATGGAGGGATGAGCTGGGTAGCCCCCACAACTCACTCGGATCTTTCACTTCAGGAGGGGACCGTGCTTCATCGTAGGATCTATCAACTCAGCCGCGAAGGCAAGGATGTGTGGATCTATCTGCGGGATCAGGGACGCTGGCTGGAACGGGCCAAGATCCTCGATATCGAAGGGGACACCATCCTAGTTCGCTACGAGACAGAAGATGAGGAGGAGATCTGCTCCTGGGAGGAGATGATTCGCCTGGAAAGCATTGGAGCTGTTGCTCAGCGCCTTTCCACCATTCCCAAGGGGATGCTCAGCACGTCAGATTTGCTCACCTCAGAAGACTGCCCTCCGGCTGAATTGCTGCATCCGCCACTGTTGCCTACCGAAGGAGAAGATCATCCCAGCAGCGAGCGCCTCGTGGAGGATTACTACCTGGATCGGGAGGCTCCTGCCGAGCTGCCGGTGCGCTCCAGTGGGGAAGATCTCAAACGGGCGGATCGTGCCCGGCACGATGCTGAAGGCACGGATTGAGTTCTCCGTTTGCCAGATCGGCGCAGAAGAGCGCTTGACATCCTCAGGTTCAGACGCCAGCTCAGAAGCCTAGAGGTGGATGGCCCGACCACGGCCAGAAAAGTTCTCTAGAGTTCACCTTGGCAGATGAAGGGGATCCCAAGGGCGGGATCTACTTTGCCAGGCCCTCAGTTGTGCAGGGTCGGATGGTCAGTGGGCCGTAGAACTCCTCTTGGCACAGCTCCACCTGAGAGCGGGCAGCCATTAGCAGCAATGACCAGAAGACTTGAATGGGGTGAATGGTCCCGCTGCTGCCGTTTTGATAGCTTTTTTGGCAAAAGTGTTGCTGGAGATCGACAAAGCTGATCTGGGTCAGACCCTGCTGCCAAAGCTGAGCCAGCAGAGATTCTAGCTCGGCGGTGGTTTCCAAAAGGTTTTCCGGGTGGGCTAGCTGAGTGATGGCCGACAGCGCTTGCTGGCGAGAAATCCGTTGGGCCAGCGGCTTTGGGGCAGCTTCGGGCTGGTGTTCCAGCAGGGTTTCCAGCTCTTGCAGGTGGGCGATGAGTTCTTTGAGGGTGATGGGCCGGGTACGTTGAAGACGGGGTGCTGCCCTGGGTTGCAACACGCGATCCAAGTGCGCCAAAGACCAGCTTGGCCAGGGATCCACTTCTACCTCCACCGGGCTGGGCTCACTTTCTTCTGCTTCTGGTTCTGCCAAAGCCATCGCCTTAAGATAGACCAACATGGCAGCGTGGAGCAGGGCTTGTCCCGACTCAGACAGGTCATGGCTGCTGCTGGTGGGAGCCATACGGGCCAGAAAGCGATCGATAACCTCGATGACCTGCACATCCCAGGGATCGATCTCGCCTCGTTCTGCCAAATCAATGAGCAGAGCAATTGCCTCTTCGGTCGGTGAGTAGGCCATAGCACCCCACAGCTCCCTGACCCTTACTGTAGCCCTCAGGCCGGATCCCGGCTATCTCTAGCCATCTCCCATGCCGATCCGAATCCTCTGGCTCAATCGCTGACGTGGTAATATAGAGATCCTGCTCTAGTCGATAGCTGCTAGAGTGGTATCTGCGGGCGGTTAGCACAGTGGTAGCGCACTTCCTTCACACGGAAGGGGTCACAAGTTCGAATCTTGTACCGCCCATACCCGCAAACCTGCTCCTGCAGCGAGCTTCAACAGTCCAAGTCCTTCTCCTGGAGGAGAGATACAGGCGGCTAGAAACGACTTTTTCCGCCCCGGGGTCTCC
>NZ_JANSIC010000248.1:0-3451 GCF_047461955.1 Synechococcus sp. R55.7 | reverse complement strand
GTTGTTGACTTGTCAAGATATAGTGGTAAAAATCTGCTTATACACAATATGTAGCGTTAAGCCGATGTCCATCTCCTCTGGCTCTTCTTTTGCAGACCGCTTGCGATGGGTGATTGGCGATGAAGCCGTCTATGCGTTTGGGCGACGGGCCGGAATTAGCGATACGGCCTTGCGCAGCTACCTGAAGGGATCCGTGCCCAGCATTGACAAGGCCGTGAAAATTGCCCAAGTGGGCCAGGTCAACCTCAATTGGCTGATTACAGGGGAGGGATCCCCGCAGTTGCATCCCGACGCGAAAGCAGAGTATGTGTATGTGCCTTTTGTCGATGTAGCCGCCTCTGCCGGAGCGGGGGTGTTGGTGCGCGAAGAATCGATCGAATCGGTGGTTGCTTTTGAGCGAAACTGGCTGCGGACATACTTGAAGGGAAATCCTGCCGAGCTGAGCCTGATTCGGGTGCAGGGGGATAGCATGTCTCCCACCTTGGAGGATGGCGACTGGATCTTTGTGGAGCGGCAAGAGGGTGGAGACCTGGGCTGTGAAGGCATTTACG
Source organism: Synechococcus sp. R55.7 (assembly GCF_047461955.1). Classification (NCBI taxonomy): domain Bacteria; kingdom Bacillati; phylum Cyanobacteriota; class Cyanophyceae; order Synechococcales; family Synechococcaceae; genus Synechococcus; species Synechococcus sp. R55.7. The sequence continues at coordinate 2,900 of NZ_JANSIC010000248.1, read as the reverse complement.
TCTTTCAGATGGATGGAGATCTGTTGGTCAAACGGCTGCAGCGCCTGCCTGGGTCCCAGGTGAAGGTGATCAGCGACAATCCCCGCTTTCCCCCTTTTGTGGCGGATTTGGCGGATCCCATCAACGGCCTAACCCTCATAGGGCGTTATCGAGGTCGCATCAGTTTTGATTAGCCTCCCACAGCAGATGGCGGGAAGTGGCAGTTGGACCGACCGAGAATCCCCTTGGCGAGATCGGGTCGCCGGTTAGGATGGGTCTTGAGGGTTGAGTTGAGAGGAGTTCCTGCTCCTTGCCTGCGCCCATCCAGCCGGAGGTTTGCCTGCAATGGCTCGTTCGTCCCAGCTCCTAACAGTCGCTCTCCATTCCCTAAGCGGGATCCTCTTGGTCAGCAGCGGAATCTGGGTCGGGATGGTGCTTCCCCAGCAGGCCCAACCTCAGCCCCAGCCGGAGACCAACATCTCTCCCACTCAACCCGCTTCTCCCACACCACCGATCCTGCCCACCTTGGCCCCGCCCCAGGCCAATCCTCCGGTGGCCAGCCCAACAGCAGATGCAGATCCAGAGGAAAATCATGAGAGCCCCACGGATCTGGAAGGGGAGATCCGGGAAATCCGCCAGCAGGTGATCCAGCTCTTGATCAGAATTGAGGAATTGGAGTCGCGGCTGCAACGGCTGCGTTCTCAAACAGCCCCTGAGCCTGTCAGGGAATCTTCCACTGCTGCTGAGATCGCTCCAGGGGCAGAAAGCGCCTCTGCGCCCACCCCGGCTCCGACCACAACGCCAACCTCCTTTCAGGTGGGAACCCAAACCATCAGCCTGCCGGGCGATTTGCTGTTCGATTTTGACAAAGCCGAGATTCGACCTGAAGCAGCCTCGCTGTTGGCCCAGGTGGCCAAGTCCTTGGAAGCTATGCCCGGCGCCCGCGTTCAAGTGAATGGCCACACCGATAACATCGGGCCCTTAAACTACAACTTGGCCCTTTCTCTGCGCCGCGCCAATGCGGTTAAGGACTATTTGATAAAACTGTTGCCGGAAGGCCATCCCATCAGTTGGACAACCTCTGGCTTTGGCCCCACCTTGCCCGTTGCCGATAACGACACAGAAGCCGGACGGCAGCGGAACCGCCGTGTGGATTTGGTCATCGCTCCCTAGCTACCCCCCCAAAGTGGGGGATGACACGTTCTAGCAGGGCTCTGGTCTAGAATCTGGTAGGGTCAATCCGGCCAGGATTGATGGGTGCAGGTTAAATCCTCATCGTTGGGGTTCGGTTTTGAACGCGGCAGGGATCCCTCTGGACAAGAGGCAAACGTTTGCGCTGAGGGTTGACACAACCCTGGACGCGCTTGACCAGGTTTTGACCTGGTTTGAGTCTTTCCGAAATGCGGGCATCCCGGATCCCATTTGGGCGGAATGTCAGTTGGCTTTGGTAGAGGGGTTTACCAACGCCGTTCGCCACGCCCACCGCGCTCTGCCGGAAAGTACGCCCATCGACATTGAGCTGCTGCTGATGCCGCAAGGGCTGGAGTTGCGCATCTGGGATCAGGGGCAGGAGTTTGATCTGGAGGGATTTGCTCGGAACTTGTCGGATCCCACATCGCCCAACGCCAATCTTGAGTCCGAGGGGGGACGGGGTATTTTGCTGATGAAAGCTCTCTCTACTCACCTCAGCTACAGCCGCCAAGCGGATGGTCGCAACTGCCTGTTGATCGGCAAGCGCTTCGACGATCCTGGATCTCGCCCGCGTCTGTCGGTGCCGGGCTTAGGCGAGCAGACCACCGCTTAACTTGCGAATAGCTGAGCTGGCCACATCGCTGTAGCGCAGTTCACCGGCCAAGATCTGGCCCATGCGCCGAGTGGCTCCCGGTCGTTTGACGCCCACCCTGTAGCCCACGCCCGGAAAGCGATAGAACAACGCCGCAATCCGCTTAGCCCAGCGCATTTCTGAGCCCCATTCCTGCTGCACGCGGGCAGAGTAGTTCGCCAGAGCTTCTGTATCCCCGCCTAGAGCTTGATCGATGGCCTGGGCCGCCAACATGCCGGTGAGAAGGGAAGGGCGGATCCCTTCAGCGGTAAACGGATCGATAACGCAGGCGGCATCTCCCACCAAGAGGGCATTTTGGGTGTGTAGCGGTTGATCTTCGTCCCAGAGGCAGATGGGATGGCCAAATGGCTTGACCGATTTCAAGTCCACACCAAAGCTTTGGGCATATTGGGCGGCAATTTCCCGCAGGTTTTGTTTTTCTCCACCCCGAAAGGTGCCGGCTCCAATCGAGTAGCCATCAGCCTTGGGGAAGTTCCAAATGTAGCCATTGCTGACGGCGCCGAAGTCAAAATGGGCGGCTGCAGTTTGCGGCTGCAGGAGAGGCACTTCTGCTTCCAAGGCGGCAGCCAAGCGACGGCGGCGTTCCTGAAAGCCCAGCCACTTGGCCATTGAGCCTTTTGCCCCATCGGCCCCGATCACGTACCGACCCCAGACCGGGCCGGCGGTTGTCATCACTTGCCAGCGGTCGCTTTGCCACTCGAGGCCAGAGACAGGGCATTCTGCCTGGAGCGCTGCCCCTTGCTTTTGCGCTTGCTGAATCAGGTAGTGGTCGAAAACATCCCGCCGCACCATCCAAACGGGCTCTTTCAAATCCAAATCGACCACCACCGGATCGCCGCCGCGCCAGGTGTAGCGGATTTGCCGGATCTTGAGGGAAATGGCGGGGCCAAAGTCGAAGTCAAACCAAGCCGCCACCATAGGAGAAACGCCGCCCCCACAGGGTTTGTAGCGGGGCAAGGGATCCTTTTCCAGAACCAGCACCGAGCGTCCCCGCTTGGCCAGATGGTAGGCGGCAGATCCTCCAGCAGGGCCGGCGCCGACGATGACACAGTCGTAGAGTTGCGGCATGGTTTTCGAT
>NZ_JANSIC010000247.1:0-3493 GCF_047461955.1 Synechococcus sp. R55.7 | reverse complement strand
AAGCGCTGGCTGGATAACTTCCTGATTGCCGTTGTCTTTCTGGTGTTCGCCGGGTTTGTCTGGTTTGTCTTTTCCGTAACCGGGGCTTTTCTTGGGATCCCACTGGGCTACAAACTTTGGATGCGGCTCTGGCTGCCTTTGTTTCAGCCGGCTTTGGGGATCCTGATGGCCGGGGCGGTGGTGAGCGGAGTGTGGGGCTGGCTGGAAAAACGCCGCTCCCAACAATCATGATCATCAATAGAACTGAAGATCCCGTGGCGCAGGGGAGCCCCAGACTGGCTCTATACTGGAAACGTATCTAAATGTTGAGCACCTGAGGCGGTCTGGCGTCGTGTTTGTTCTGTCCGGCTACGAGTATTTGCTGGTTTTCCTGATCCTCTGCTCTCTGCTGCCGGTTTTGGCTCTGGGGGCTTCCGCACTCTTGGCGCCAAAGCGGCGGGGATCCCTGCGGCGCAGCACTTACGAGTCGGGCATGGAGCCGTTTGGGCAAGCCTGGATCCAGTTCAACATTCGCTACTACATGTTCGCACTGGTCTTCGTCATTTTCGATGTAGAGACGGTGTTCCTCTATCCCTGGGCAGTGGCGTTTCACCGCTTGGGGCTGTTGGCCTTTGTGGAGGCCCTGATTTTCATCGCCATCCTTGTGGTGGGTCTTGTGTACGCCTGGAGAAAAGGAGCATTGGAATGGTCATGACGTCTGAGAAATCGCAAGTCTTGTTTCCGGGGGCTGCCCCCCAGGTGACTACCGACCTCTCCAACAACGTCGTTCTGACGACGGTGAACGACCTGTACAACTGGGCTAAGATGTCCAGCCTCTGGCCGCTGCTCTACGGCACCGCCTGCTGCTTCATCGAGTTTGCCGCCATGCTGGGATCCCGCTTTGACTTCGACCGCTTTGGCCTGCTGCCTCGTTCTTCGCCGCGCACGGCTGATTTGATCATCACGGCAGGTACGGTCACCATGAAAATGGCGCCGGCGTTGGTCAAGCTTTACCAGCAAATGGCTGAGCCGAAGTACGTGATCGCCATGGGGGCCTGCACCATCAGCGGTGGCATGTTCAGCTCCGATTCCTACACGGCAGTGCGGGGGGTGGACAAGCTGATCCCGGTGGATGTGTACATTCCCGGCTGCCCTCCTCGTCCAGAAGCGATCATGGATGCCATTGTCAAGCTGCGCAAGAAGATCGCCGCCGAGGACATGCGGGAACGAGGCCGTCTGCAGCAAACCCACCGCTACTACACGGTTAAGCACAACCTCAAGCCTGTGCCGGAGATCATCACCGGCAAGTATCTGGAGAGCGAGACCCGCCAAGCTCCCCCGCCAGAGCTGGCTGCGGCCATTGGCTTGCCAGTGCCCCCGGCCTTGCAAACCGCCGACTTTAAGCGGGCGGAACAGCAGCTCAAAGCCTTGCAGGGAGGAGTGTGAGATGGCAGAGGAGAATGCCCAGGAAAAACAAGCGCCGCCATCCGCAGGCGAGCAGTCGGAACCCTTGGTGACGTTGGAGCGGGGCCCGGTTTCCCAGTTTCTGGCCGACAACGGCTTCGAGCACCAGTATTTGGGGAGAGACGCAGCGGGGGTAGAGCTGTTGGAGGTGGAGCGGGACTTTCTCCTACCCTTGTGTACCGCCCTCTATGCCTACGGCTTTAACTACCTGGAGTGTCAGTGCGGGTATGACCTGGGGGCAGGGCAGCCACTGGTCAGCCTTTACCACCTGATCAAGCTGTCAGACGGGGCGGATCGCCCTCAGGAGGTGCGGCTCCAGGTAAAGTTGCCTCGCCACGATCCACGGCTGCCTTCCGTATACTGGATTTGGAAGTCGGCGGATTGGCAGGAACGGGAAACCTACGACATGTACGGCATTGTTTTCGAGGGACACCCGAACCTGAAGCGGATTTTAATGCCGGAAGACTGGATAGGTTGGCCCCTGCGCAAGGACTACATCACGCCTGACTTCTATGAGCTGCAGGATGCCTACTGATTGGGGATCCCTGACCTGGTGAGCAGCGTTGAATAGGATGGGTTGAGATGTGGCCTTTTTTGCTCTTGGCAATCTACGCAGGTGGAGTTTGGTACTCGGCCCGCAAGGCGGATCGCATCTATTCGGGCTCCGGGAAGTGGGTGGTATCGGCCCTCTGGCCGGTGCTGCTGCTCTCGAACCGTCAGTTTCGCCAAAATTGGCGTCGTCCCCTGAACAAGTAAGTTGAGTGAGTCTGGATCCCTGGAATCCTCACCTGTGATCGCTCCTGAGCAACACCTACGCGACCCGAGTCTTTCTCTATCGACACCTCAGGCCACGCAGAAGTTGCGGGAGTTGATTGTCAGCCGCATTCGCGCTCAGGGACCGGTGACCTTTGCCCAGTTTATGGAGTGGGCTCTCTACGAGCCAGGGTTGGGCTATTACGAGCAGGGATCCCCGATTGGCCCCGACTACCTCACCTCTCCCCACCTGGCGGCGGACTTTGCCCAACTGTTGGCAGAGCAGATCCACCAGTTCTGGCACATTTTGGGATCCCCCTCTGCCTTCACGGTCATCGAGATGGGGGCAGGCAGCGGTCGCCTGGCCCAGGATTGGCTGACCTACGTGCGCTCTGCAAGGCCTGCGGCCCGCTTACGCGAACAGCCCTCTTTTTGGCAGGCGCTGGACTATGGGATTTTGGAGCGTTCTGCCCATCTGCGGCAGCTCCAGCAGGAGCGGTTGGCCCCTTTTGGGGAGAAGGTGCGCTGGTTGGATTGGGACGGGATCCCGGATAACTCAGTTACAGGCTGCTTTTTCTCCAATGAGCTGGTGGATGCTTTTCCGGTGCATCGGGTGCAGGTGCAGGATGGGGCTTTGCGAGAAATCTATGTCGATTGCGGCGAGGCTGCAGAAGCCAACTTCCGGGAAGTGCTGGGGGATCTGTCCACTCCTGAGCTGAGGGAGTATTTTGCCCGCTTGGGGATCCCTGTAGAAACTTATCCGTCCGGTTACCAAACCGAGGTGAACCTGAAAGCCTTGGAGTGGCTGCAGCTGCTGGCCCGTAAGCTCCGGCGAGGCTACGTGCTCACCATCGATTATGGCCACACCGCCCAGCGCTACTACAGCCCCCACCGCGCCCAAGGTACGCTCCTGGCCTATCGACAGCACGGCAGCTACACGGATCCCTATGTTCGGGTGGGATCCCAGGATCTCACCGCTCATGTGGACTTTACCACCCTAGAGCAGGTGGGAGAATCTCTGGGGCTAAGATGCCTGGGGTTCACCCGGCAAAGCAGCTTTTTGGTCAACCTGGGATTGACCGAGCGGCTGGCCGCCCTTAGCCAAATGGGGAACCCGGTTGATGGCGAAGCTGTGGATGTGGGCCAGGTTTTGCGGCGGCGACATGCTCTTCACGCGCTGCTGGATCCCATGGGGTTGGGGGGCTTTGGAGTATTGGTGCAGGCTAAGGGCCTGACCCCCTCAGAATATGCTCATCCTCTGCGGGGCTTTGGCGAGCCGGAGCCGTGAGCCATTTCG
>NZ_JANSIC010000246.1:0-3508 GCF_047461955.1 Synechococcus sp. R55.7 | reverse complement strand
TGAGGTCTTGCCCCTGTGACAGATCCCAATGCCATTCGGATCACCTTTTTGGGCACCAGCTCCGGCATGCCCACCCGCCAGCGCAATGTCTCTGGGGTGGCGGTGCAGTTTCCCCAGCGGTCGGAATGGTGGCTGTTCGATTGTGGCGAGGGCACCCAGCACCAGTTGCTGCGCCTAGACGAGCTGCGCCCCAGCCAGTTGCGCCGCATTTTCATCACCCACATGCACGGGGATCACATCTACGGCCTGCCGGGGCTGTTGGCCTCCTGTGGCTTGGGCAGCACCCCTGAGCACATCGATATCTACGGCCCGCCGGGCCTGGAAGAGTACCTGAAGGCCGTGTTGCGCTACAGCGAGACGCGCATCCCCTACGGCTTCCGCGTTCACACCGTCGAAACCGGTCTCATCCTGCAAGAGCCGGAATACTCCGTCTTCTGCGCGCCCTTGGATCACCGGGTGCCCGCCTTCGGCTACCGCGTGGTGGAACAGGATCGGCCAGGCAGCTTCAATGCAGCCAAAGCCCAAGCCGATGGGATCCCCTTTGGCCCTCTGTATGGGCAGCTCAAGGCCGGCCAATCCATCATCTGGCAGGGCCGCTGCTTTCACGGACGGGATTATGTCGGGGATCCCATTCCGGGCCGCAAATTCTCCTACTGCACCGACACGATTTTCTGCCGCAATGCTGTTGATCTCTCCCGGGCTGCGGATCTGGTCATCCACGAGGCTACCTACGCTCAGGCTGACTTGGAGCTGGCCCGCCGCTCTAAGCATTCCACCGCCGCCATGGCCGCCCAAGTGGCCGCCGAAGCCAAGGCCCAAGCTTTGATCCTCACCCACTTCAGCCCCCGCTACACCCCAGAGGCCCCCATTACCTTGGAAGACCTGCTGGCAGAAGCTCAGGCCATTTTTCCCAATACCCTGCTGGCCCGCGATCGGCTGACCTACGAGATCCCCCGTCGCAGCCCGTCCCCTCTGCCGGTGGGTGTGGGCTTGCCTCGCTAGAATGGTAGAACTGACTGTCTCAACCGGCAATGACGGATCCCAGACCCTACCCCGAACGCCCCCAATTTCCAGAGCGGCCCAAAACCGAACAACTGGATCAAAGTGCTGGCGAGTGGCGAACCTTCAGCGCTTTGCCCCCTGCCACTTCTCTGCCCCCGGTTCAAGCCGAGCGGCCAGCCCCGCAAACGGCTGCTGAGGGAGAACCCCTGCCAAAATTGGCTCCCTGGAGCAAACGAATTGGGGCTTTTGCCCTCGACTTTGGGCTGGGGCTGGGGATCTCCTACCTAGCCCAAGGCTTGGCTGCTCTGGTAGGGGCCAATGCAGGCGCCGTGGACATGACCGGCTATCTCGCCTTCTTCGCCACCTGGCTGGTGAACCGCGGCTATTTCCAATCCCGTCCTGAGGGCCAAAGCCTCGGCAAATGGCTGCTGAACATCAAAACCCTGGATCCCGAAACCGAAGCCTCGCCGCACCTGGTTCGCTCTCTGGCTCGAGAGGGAGTGCTCTCCCTCTTTGTGCTTACAGAGGCCCTGCTGGTGCCTCTGGCTGCGGATGGGCTGTTTGCCGTCTTCGACAAGGAAAAACGCCAAACCATTCACGACCGGGCTGGACGCACCCTGGTCGTGGAAGCGGAGCGGGGCTATCACCTGGATGAAAAAGTCCTGCAGTTTTTGCAGGACATCCTAGAGGGGGACGCTGCTGACGACGTCAAATCGGCTGCTCGCGACCTGCTGCGCCAAGCCCAGCGCAATGACACCGTGCGGGATCTGTCCAAGCAGTTGCAGCGCCTGAGCAAAGATGTGGATCGCAACGCCCGTAGCCTACGGCAACAAACGGGCAAGCAAGTGAAAACTTGGGTTGATTCCGTCAAGGAAAAGTTGGATAATTGGTGATCGCGCTTATCGAGGTAAACCCCCATCTCCAGCCTCAGGATCTGGGATTGCAGTTTCCTCATTGCCGTTTACCTTCGTCTTGGGATCCGTCATGGCCAAAGCAAAGGGTGCCCGCATCATCATTACTCTGGAGTGTACGGAGTGCCGCACCAACGTCAACAAGCGCTCTCCAGGCGTGAACCGCTACACCACCACCAAAAACCGCCGCAACACAACAGCCCGCTTAGAGCTGAAGAAATTCTGCCCCCACTGCAACCGCCACACCGTCCACAAAGAGATTAAGTAGTTCAAGCCGTTTCGCCGTTCTCCTGACCTATGGTTTACGCTCGCCGCCGCCTGTCTCCCATTAAGCCGGGAGAACCCATTAGGTACACCGATGTTGAGCTGCTCAAGAAATTTGTTACCGAGCGTGGCAAGATCTTGCCCCGCCGCATCACCGGCCTGACTGCCAAACAACAGCGGGAGCTCACCGCCGCGATCAAACGAGCGCGCATCATGGGTCTTCTTTACTTTGTCAACAAAGAGGGATAGCCTTCTCCAGATCCCGATGGGCCTGCAGCTTTCGCCGGAACTCCAAGCCCGCTTGTCCCAGCCCCTCAATATCGGCGGGGTAAAAGTTTTGAGCCGCGTCTTTCAGGCGCCACTGTCAGGGGTAACCGACCAGGTCTTTCGAGGGCTGGTACGCCGTTTTGCCCCCCACAGCTTGGTTTACACGGAAATGGTCAGCGCGACCGGCTTGCACTATGCCCGCCAGTTGCCCCGCATCATGGAGGTCGGCGAGGGAGAGCAGCCTATTGGCATCCAACTGTTTGATTGTCGGCCCGACTTTCTGGCGGAAGCAGCCCGCATGGCTGTGGACGAAGGGGCGACCTTGGTGGACATCAACATGGGCTGCCCGGTGAACAAGATTACCAAAAACGGCGGCGGCTCTTCTCTGCTTCGCGATCCCGACACGGCAGCGCGAATTGTGGAGGCGGTGGCCAACGCAGTGGAGGTGCCCGTAACCGTGAAAACGCGCCTGGGCTGGTCAGATCAGGAGATCAACATTTTGGATTTTGCCCACCGTCTGCAGGAGGCAGGGGCGCAACTGCTCACCCTGCATGCCCGAACACGCGCCCAAGGCTTCAACGGCAAAGCCCGCTGGGACTGGATCCGCCGCGTCAAACAGCACCTGCGCATTCCCGTCATCGCCAATGGGGATATTTTCTCGACAGCCGCAGCGGTGAAGTGTTTGGAGGAAACCGGAGCCGATGGGGTGATGTGCTCCCGCGGCACCATGGGCTATCCCTTTCTGGTGGGGGAAATCGATCACTTCCTGAAAACCGGTCAAGAAAGACCGGCCCCCACTCCCCTGGAGCGGATTCAAATGGCCTTAGAGCATCTGCGCGGTCTCTGGGAGTACAAGGGAGAACGTGGCATCCGTCAGGCCCGCAAGCACATGACTTGGTACATCAAAGACTTTGCCGGAGCCTCTCAATTCCGTGCTCTCCTCTGTCGCATTGAGACGGTGCAGGAAGGGGAAGCCCTGCTTCTTCAAGCCATGGAGCGCTGCCAAGAAGCCACACCTCGACCGGAAGAGGCCATTAAAACCACCGAGGAGGTCGACCTTCTCC
>NZ_JANSIC010000245.1:0-3530 GCF_047461955.1 Synechococcus sp. R55.7 | reverse complement strand
ACCGATTAGAGTGAAATATGGACTGACCCGCTGAGCCTTCCGATTCCATGACCACCTCCACCCTTGATGCTGCTGCCATCCTTGAAGCGTTGCGCCCTGTTCAAGATCCGGAGCTGCGCCGCAGCCTGGTGGAACTGAACATGATCCGGGATATTCGCGTCGAGCCTGGGCGAGTGGCCTTTACCCTGGTGCTGACCACGCCGGCCTGCCCTTTGCGGGAATTCATTGTGGAGGAGTGCAAAGCTGCCATCCGCCAGCTGGCCCCCATCGAAGCCATTGATGTCACGGTAACGGCAGAAACCCCCCGTTCCCCTTCCCTGCCGAATCGCCAGTCCATCCCCGGTGTGCGCAACATCATCGCCATTTCCAGCGGCAAGGGGGGCGTGGGCAAAACCTCGGTGTCGGTGAATGTGGCGGTGGCGCTGGCCCAAAGTGGAGCGCGGGTGGGGCTACTGGATGCCGACATTTACGGCCCCAATGTGCCGCTGATGCTGGGCCTGCAGGATCGGTCTCTGGTTGTGCAAAAACGGGAAGATGGCGGCGAAGACATCTTCCCCTTGGAAAATTACGGCGTCAAGATGGTGTCGATGGGCCTCTTGGTGGGACGGGATCAGCCGGTGATCTGGCGGGGGCCGATGTTGAACGGGGTGATCCGGCAATTTCTCTATCAGGTGCAGTGGGGAGAGTTGGACTACTTGATTGTAGATATGCCCCCCGGCACCGGCGATGCCCAATTGACCCTAGTGCAGGCAGTGCCGCTGGCAGGAGCTGTGATCGTCACCACGCCACAATCGGTGGCCCTGCTGGACAGTCGCAAGGGCTTGAACATGTTTCGGCAGTTGGGGGTGCCCATCCTGGGTATTGTGGAAAACATGAGCTACTTCATCCCGCCCGACCTGCCGGATCGCCAGTACGATATTTTCGGCTCGGAAGGGGGAGAGACCACGGCCCGCGAGCTGGGGATCCCTTTGCTGGGGCGGATCCCGCTGGAAATCGCCCTGCGCCAGGGGGGAGATATGGGTACGCCTATTGTCATCGGCCAACCTGAGTCGGCTTCAGCCCGGGCCTTGAAGCAGATTGCCAAAACCTTGGCAGGCCGCGTTTCCATGTTGGCTTTGGGGGCAGGCTAGAAGCGCTCGGCTTCCACCAACGAGACCCCGAAGCTGCGTCCCCCCACCACAATCCCCTCTTGGGCCTTGCCGCGCACGGTTACAGTGCTGTTCATGGCCGGCAGCCCCTTGTCGGTGATGACCCAAAGGGAACCGCTGTTGTCTTGGAGCTCATACACACCCTGGCCGAACACCCCTATCTGGTTCACCACGCGACCGCGGACATACACATCGGTGTAGCGGGAGGGATTTTGCTCTACGGTGGCGATGGGAGTTGTGCCGATGCCCAGCCGCGCCAGTGGCCCACACCCGGCTAGGGCCAGGCTCAAACACAGCAAGAACACCAGGGATCCCTTGGGGAAAGGTAGGCCGAGTCGCTGTTTCATGGGTTGCTTCCATTACGAGCACCTGCTCCCAAGATAGCAAGCCGGCAGGGAAATCCACGGCCAAGTCAGAACTTCTCGCCAATGCCGAAATGCAGTTGGCCTTGGCCAGCGCCACCTTGCCCAACCGCATAGTCGATGCGCAGCGGCCCCAAGGGAGATTGGATGCGAATGCCGACCCCCAGCCCCAAACCACTGCCCGGCTTGTTGCGCACCAGGGCAGGATTGCCGGCCACCGCAGCTCCACTGCCCAAATCGGTGCCGTAGTCGGCAAAGACCACTGCCCCCACCGGGTCGAAAATGGGAAAGCGCAATTCGGCGGTTGCCGTAGCAAAGCTGCGACCGGAACCGATACCCCCCTCAAAAAAGCCCCGCACCGAGTTGCCGCCACCAATGGCAAAAGCATCGTAGGGAGCCAAGTCGCCGATGGTCGTGCCCGCCCGCACATCAAAGGCCAATACCTGCGGTCGCTCGCTGCGGGTTTCAAACAGGTTGACGGGAATGAACTGGCTGTAGCCGGCCTCGAGGCGGTTGGCATTCAAGCCATTCTCAAACAGACGTACCGACTGTTCTGTGGAGATGCGAAAGACCGAGCCCTGGCTGGGGCTGTTGGGGTTGTCGCGGGCGTCGTTGATGAGGCCGAGGCGCAGGGTGGTGTAGCTGTCTTGGCCGCTCTCGCTGAAGGTAATCGGGTTGCCCAGCACATCGAAGCGCTGCTGCTCCCCGTTGCTGTTGCGAGCTTCTACAAATTGGATGCGGGTGCCCAAGCTGGCCCGCCAATTGCCCCCAATCGGGCGAGAGAAAGTCACCCCGCCACCAAGACGGTTGATGCGCACGGGATCCCCATTGGGCAGGGTGAATCCCTCATTAAAGACAAAGCTGGAGCTCTGCTGGTTGGAGATGTTGACGTTGTAGGAGGTGGGAATGTCCAGCGTGGCAATCCGCGGGTCGGTGAAGTTTAAGTCGAAGAGGGTTTCGTTGGTGCCCACCTGCACGTTGAAGCTGGCACTCTGGTTGTTGCCGCCCAAGTTTTGTTCGGAGACGTTGAGGCCGGCGAAGACCCCTGTGGCGGAGCTAACGCCGATGGTGCCGCCCAAGGTACCGGTGCGACGTTCTTCCACGTTCACCACCACCACCACCTTGTCGGGATCCTGGCCGGGGTTGAGCCCCACATTCACATCTTGAAACAGGTTGAGATTAAAAACCGCCTGCAGGTCTTCCTGGATTTGGTTGCGGTTAAACACATCCCCCGGCTTGGACTTCAGCTCGCGGGTGATGATGAAGTCACGGGTTTTGGTGTTGCCCTGAACGCGAATATCCTCGATCACCCCTTCGGCGATTTCCAGGGTGATGGTGCCGTCTTCAGAGGAGCGCACATCCGTCACTTTGGCCAGCACGTAACCCTTATCGGCGTACCACTGCTCGATCTCGGCCACAGCCAGTTGCAGCTCGCCGAAGTTGAGCACCCGCCCTTCCTGGTCGGCAAAGGCGGCCCGCAGCACTTCCGGATCCAGAACTTTCGCCCCTTCTGTGCGCACCGCTTTGAGAATGGGGTTGGGCTTGACCTCAAAGGTGACCCGCACTCCCAAGGGTGTATCGGAAGGCACCGCCCGCACATCGGCAAACAATCCGGTGGCAAACACGGCATTGATGTCTTCCCGCAACTGGGATCGGGTGGAAACCTCGCCGGCGCGGGTGCGGATGACGCTGTAAACCCGGTTGATCAGCTCCGGATCTTCAGTGCCCTCAACCACTACCTCCGCTACCAACACTTCTGGCTCGCCGGCACTGGGGGGTGGGGTGGGGGAGGGCTGGGCGGGGGTGTCGCCACCGGTGCGCAGGTCGAGGGTGCCGGGCTGAGGAACCGATTGCGCCCAAGCCGGGGATCCCATCAGCAGAGCGCTACGGGACGCTTCAGCAAACGCAAAAGCGGTGCAGAGCACCATCCCGCGGGTGAGCGCTGAAGTTAGCCAAGGGCGAAGTTGCCTGGAACGATTCATGGGGATCCCTCGCACACCAAAAAGCAAGATTGCAGAGC
>NZ_JANSIC010000244.1:0-3540 GCF_047461955.1 Synechococcus sp. R55.7 | reverse complement strand
TCTTCAAGGCATGCGCAGCTCCCCTTCTACCTCGAGGCGGGTGTAGGGGCCGACGCGAAGGAAGCGCTCCCCCAGCATCTCGGCGGCGGCAGGCTGGATCCAGCCCATGCGCTGCAGCAGGTGCAAAGCCAGGGCATACTTGGCCCGGGCGGCTCCATCCTGGACCTTGATGGCCAGGCCCATGCCTTCCCCCACCCGGCCAATGCACTGGATCCCTTCAGCACCCGATTTGCTCACCAGATCCCCTTGAGTAGCCCGCATCAATTCCGTGTCGAAACACCCCTGTCCGGCCACCATCTCCGGGTGATGGGTCATGGCCCGTGCTACCGATTCCAAGTCGGGCCGCTCGCCGGCGGTCAGTTGGGCGAATAGGGAGGCCAGGTGATTCAGTTGCAGTTGGTAGGTGGGCACCCCACAGTCATCCCGCGCAAACAAAAACTCCTCCGAGGGCATTTGCAGCAAATCCGCCAACTTGGCCCGCACCAGCGCTTGCACCGGATGCTGCCGCTGGGCGTAGTCTGACAAGGTCCAGTTTTGGGCGCGGCTGGCCATAAGCATGCCGGCATGTTTGCCGGAGCAGTTGTGGCACAGGGGGCTGGGCTTGCCGGGTGGGGTGGGGCAGACCAGCAAATCGGGAGATAGATCGGCCCGCCACAGTATGCTGAACACCTGCCGCGCATGAGCCGTGGTGCCCTGATGGGATCCGCACATGATGGCAATATCTTTCTCAGTGAGGCGGTAGCGCTCGCGGATGCCGGTGGAGAGCATGGCCAGCGCTTGGAAAGGCTTGAGGGCAGAACGGGCAAAGACGGGGGTGGTGCTGTTGCCGGCCATGGCCAGAGAACGCCCGCGGCTATCGGCCACGACAGCTTGGCAATGATGGATAGATTCGGTCAACCCCTCCCGCAAGACATGGATTAAGAGTTCAGGGGCGGTGGAACGATTCTCAAATGACATGAAAACCTGGGAAAGGGCTGACGAAGCTGGGAAAGAGGGTGTGTACTCTTCAAATCATACGCGCAGATCCTACGCGAGAAGTTGGCGGGATCCCCTAAAGTAGCAAAATGGAACCCTTCCGCTCGGATCCCTGACCTCTGCCATGTCCTCCAATCCCCTGGTGTTTTTGGTCTGTCACGGCAGCCGGGATCCCGATTATCAGCAGGCTTTGGCAGATTTGTTGGCCCGGGTGCAGCAGCAGCTGGCTCCCCAGCCGGTGGAGCTGGCCCAGTTGGAAGGTCAGCCTCTCACCCTGGCCGAACAGATTCAAGGACGGCTGGCAGCTTGGCTGGGCGCAGGCCGATCTCCCGATCAAGTGGTGCTGCTGTCGCTGTTTATGGGCGAGGGATCCCATGTGGAAGAGGATTTACCGGCTGCGGTGAAGCAGGTTCAAGCTCGCTGGCCGCGCCTGCCCATCCGGTTAACACCCCCCATTGGCCAGCACCCGGCCCTCCTGGATCTGTTGGTGGCTCGCATTCTGGCTCCACAGCCCTCTTGCTCTGCAACGCTCAGGCAATCCGGCGAACGGGCAGATGCCTGGATTGTGCTTGGCCATGGCAGCCGTCTGCCGGGGTTTGCCGCCCAGCTCCAAGCAGGGATCCAAACTGTGCAACGGCGCTTGCCCGAGATCCCCTTGCATGTGGCTTTTGCTGCCCAGTCCCCCACCTTAGAAGCGGTCGTGATCCATTGCTTGCGCCTTAGCCAGTGCCGTCTACGGGTGCTGCCGTTTTTTCTCTTTCCAGGCGGTCTGCTGCGCGCCCTACAAGAACAGGCTCAGCGATTACAGCGGGAATGGCCTCTGCTCCAAATCCAGGTGGAGCCGCCCCTCTGGCGGGATCCTCAACTGATGCAGGCCATTGTGGAGACACTCCAGGCTTTTAGCCCGGCGCTGGAATAGCCGAATCTTTCCCGTTCCCTCAAAATGGATATTTCCAACAGCAATGACGCGACCAGGACTTGAGATGGGCAAAGTGTATTTGGTGGGGGCAGGGCCTGGGGATCCAGGGCTGCTGACGGTGAAGGGAAAGGCGCTGCTCGCCCACGCGGATGTGGTCATCTACGATGCTCTGGTGGGATCCTCCATCCTGGAGCTGATCCCGCCGACGGCAGAACGGATCTATGCTGGCAAACACTGCGGCGCTCACACCTTGCCCCAGGAGCAGATCACAGCCTTGCTGATGGAGAAAGCTCGGACGGCAGCCGTGGTGGTGCGGCTCAAAGGGGGGGATCCCTTCATCTTTGGGCGAGGCGGCGAGGAGATGTTGGCTCTGGTGCAGGCCGGGATCCCAGTGGAGGTGGTGCCGGGAATTACGGCGGGCATTGCCGCCAGCGCCTATGCCGGGATCCCTCTCACCCATCGCGACCTCAGCTCCTCAGTTGCTTTTGTTACCGGACATGAGGCGGCAGGGAAATACCGCCCTCAGGTCAATTGGCGGGCTTTGGCCGGGGCGGTGGAAACCCTGGTGATCTACATGGGCATGCACAACCTCAGCCACATTGCCGCCGAATTGTTGGCCGGAGGGAAAGCTCCCGATACCCCGGTTGCCCTGATCCGCTGGGGCACCACCCCTGAGCAAGAGATTCATCTGCTCCGCCTGCAGACTCTGGCTGGGCAGCCCTCGCCCGTAGCACCGCCTTCAATTGTTGTGGTGGGAGCGGTGGTCAGCCTGGCCAGCTTGTTGCCCACTTTGCGTCCGCCAGTCTCGTATTGCTCCGCAGCGCTTGCGCAACCGGAATCTCCATGAACGCCTTCTTTCGCAAGTTGGGTGCCCTCTTCTCCGCCTACTACGCCTACATGCTGGAGTACCGGGCCGAGCTGATCCTGTGGGTGTTGGCCGGATCCCTGCCCCTGATCATGATGGGGGTGTGGAGCGAGGCAGCCCGCTCAGGAGACTTCTCGCTGTCTGCTCTGGAGTTCATCCGCTACTTTCTGGCGGTGTTCCTGGTGCGCCAGTTCACCATCGTCTGGGTCATCTGGGACTTTGAGCGAGAGGTGGTCGAAGGCAAATTATCTCCTCGCCTGTTGCAGCCTCTGGATCCCGCTTGGCACCATGTGGCCAGCCACCTGATGGAGCGCTTGGCCCGTCTCCCCTTTACCCTGGTTTTAATCGCCCTTTTCTTCGTCCTCTACCCCCGTGCCTTTTGGATCCCCTCTTGGGCACAGGCGGGGCTGGGATCCCTGGCCATTCTCCTGGCTTTTGCCCTGCGCTTTCTCATGCAGTACACCCTGGCGCTGCTGGCCTTTTGGGTGGAACGGGTGACGGCCTTGGAGCAATTCCATTTTTTGGTGTACTTGTTTTTCTCGGGGGTGATCGCTCCTCTGGAGGTGTTCCCACCACCCGTGCGCCAGGTCTTGGCCTGGACACCCTTCCCCTACCTGGTGCATTTTCCCGCCAGCCTCTGGGCAGGGATCCCGGTGGATATTCTGGGCGGCTTTGGCATGGGCCTGGCCTGGACGGGCCTGCTCTGGCTGGCTAACCGCTGGTTGTGGCGCAAAGGCTTGCAACAGTACTCGGGAATGGGAGCTTAGAGGGCCAGGTTCAG
>NZ_JANSIC010000243.1:0-3579 GCF_047461955.1 Synechococcus sp. R55.7 | reverse complement strand
GGATCCGCCTGAGCAAGATCAACGTGGGCCTTTTCCCCTACTGGGAAATGGAGACAGAGCAGCTTATCCAAGAACTGGAGGGCTTGCTGGAGCCAATTCTGCGCAGTCCTCAGCCAGAAGACTATGCTCTGATCTTCCTAGGGGATCCGGATCCGCAACTGGCCAATCAAACTCTGGAGATAGCTGCAGGCAACATAGCTCTCAGGCTCATGGAAGAGGGGTTAGAGCTCAGTAGAGAGCCGTTCTGTTCAGTGGTAGCTGGCTTGAACCCCTATCAATGGGAGAGACTTATTCCCCAACTCAACTATCGCTATCCCTTGAAGCGGGAGCGCTTTCCCAAGGGATTACGGCCTGCTATTCAAAAGCTACCTGTGTTGCTGTTGGCCTCCTAGGGATCCATCTGTTGTCTTGAGTTACTTGGCTGTCTACAGGGCGTCTGGATCTACCCCTAGCTCTTGTAGCTTCCGGGCCAGGCGCCCTGCCCGTTGTTCGGCCTGCTCAGCCCTTTGCCGCTCCAGTTCGGCCTCGGTGGGTACCAGTTCCCCAGCAGCAGTGGCCCAGCGAATCCAGGTGGCCTCGATGTCCCGAAACCTGCCCTCCCACTTCACTAGGCACAATCCCAAAACCTCGCTCGGCAAGCAACCCTCGGCATCCTCTTGAATCGGCTCATAGCGGTCGCCCCTCAGCCGAAACCCTGCCCAGTCTTCTGGATCAAACGGGTCAAACCAAAAGTACTCCGGCACCCGGATAATCTGCTCATAAAGTTGCTTTTTGCTTGTTTTATCCTCCTGGGCAGTGCTGGGAGAAAGAAGCTCAATCACCACGTCCGGCCCTTTGCCCTGCTCCCAAATCACCCAGCTTTTGCGCTCGCCTTTAGGCACGCCCAACACCACAAAATAATCCGGCCCTTTGAAATTGCGGCCGCTGGTCTGCTCCAAGCTGTAGTAGAGAAACATATTGCCACCGACAAAGCCATCAGGGCGCTGCTGCAACCAGGTTTGGGTAGTGGAGATGAGCAAGTCCATCTGGCACCTGTGCCGCCAGCTTTCCATAGGTTCGCTGTCGTCGTAGGGGAGCTCGTCTTGGGTGGGGGGCAACTCGGGTAGATAAACCGGATCCAGCACCTCAGTAATTGGGTTCGGGTTAGTCATTGCCAGTTCTCCTCTCTTTACCCTTACAAGGTATCGGGATCCACCCCCAGCTCCCGCAGCTTCTGGGCCAGGCGCTCTGCTCGCTGTCGCTCTTGCTCAGCACGTTGGCGCTCGATTCTCTCAGCTTCTTCAGGAGTAGGCACCAGCTCCCCATTGGGGAAAAAGTAGCGCAGTTGTTGGTTATGGATCCCCAGATACAGCTCCAGCATCTCGCTCCAGCGCCAGCCCTGCTCCGTTGGCTCAATCTCCTCGTACTTCTCCCCCCTCAGTCGCAAACCCATAAACTCCTGCGTCTCCGGAGAATAGTAAAAGTACTCCGGTGTCCTGAAAATCCTTTCGTAAAGCTCCCGCTTCTCACCCCGATCCACTTTGGCAGTCGATTCCGAAAGCAGCTCGATGATCAAGTCCGGGTATTTGCCACCTTCTTCCCACACCACCCAAGAAGGGCGGGGGCGGTTTTCTACCCCTTTGACCAAAAACAGATCTGGCCCGCGGAAGTCTTTATTTTTGAGTTGCTCTCGGCTGTAGTAGACGGTGAGGTTCCAGGCGAGGAAGTAGTCGTTGCGGTCTTGCCAGAGGCGGGCGAGGCAGCTGACCAGAATCAAAAGCTGCAGGGCATGCAGGGAGTGTTCCATTTCGGGTTCATCGCTGAGCAGCCCCTGGGCCGAGGGCATGAGCTCCGCCAGTTGCTGGCGGGTGAGGGGAGTAATCTTTTCCTCGGCTTTCTCTTGGAGTTTTTCTTGGGCCAGCATTTTTGCACTCGGGGCAAGTGAATTAGCTGTAGGCTAACCCATCGATAGAACCGCCGGCAGGTGCTCTGCTTCAGGCTGACAGGGTGATAACAGGAGCGTTCTACTAACTGAAAGGCATAATAAGAGATGTAAACTTCTCCTTTTGTCCGCATGTCTTTCTGGAAACTTTTGGTGGTGATAGCGGTGCTGCTTTTCGGCTTGGCAAGCGGGATCCCCACCTTACAAGCGGCCACCCTGGGTGGATCCCCCTACAATCGCGCCCAACAGGAAGTTGTGATTGCAGCTAGCCCAGACCAGGTGTTAAAAGCGGCTGAGCAAGCCTTTCAAGTTTGGAAGCGGGGGGAACTGGTCTCTGTGGATGCTGAGGCGATGGAAGTGAAGGGGATCTCCCGCACCAACTTTTTTAAGTTCGTGGACGATCTAACGGTTTCGCTGTCGCCAATAGAAGGGGATCCTGGCCATACTCGTCTACACATTACTTCCGAAGGCCGTGTTGGGGAATATGATTTCGGCGGCAACCGGCGCAACATCAACGAGTACCTGAACACTTTGCGGTCGTTGCTGGAGCAGAGCTAGGGCCGACAGGACAAGGCGGGAGACTTATGTGGATCCACGTCTTTTGCCGTCTCTTATGATTCCTCGTTCTGTTCCAGCTTGGCCACACGAGCTTCCAGCTTGCGCAAGGTACGTTGCAGCTCAGGCAAGTGCCGCTGGACGGCCATGCTCTTGCGCCATTCGGCAATGGGTTGGTGGGGGTAGCCGGCCACCGTTTGACCAGCAGGGATATCGCTGGTTACACCTGTCTGGGCGGCTACACGCACGCCATCGCCAATGTGCAGGTGCCCGGCCAAGCCACATTGCCCGGCCAAGATGACGTGGTGGCCCAACTGGGTGCTGCCGGCAATGCCCACCTGAGCCACGATCAGGCAGTGGGATCCGGTGCGCACGCCGTGGCCAATTTGCACCAGATTGTCGATCTTGGTGCCGCGGCCAATACGGGTCTCGCCAACGGCGGCCCGGTCGATGGTGGTGTTGCTGCCTACCTCCACGTTGTCTTCCAGCACCACCCGTCCCGCTTGGAGCATGCGCCGCCAGGAGCCATCCGCCAGGGGAATGTGGCCAAAGCCGTCGTCGCCAATGACAGCGCCGCTGTGGATGAGGCAATCATCCCCAATCTCCGTGCGCTCGTGAATAACGCAGTTGGCGAAAAGCTGACACCGGGATCCAATCCGCACCTGGGGATAAATCGTGACATTGGGATGAATTTGGGTGTGGTCGCCGATCCTCACCCCTTCCATCACCACCGCGTGCGGCCCGATTGCCACCCCTTCCCCCAGTTGGACGCTGGCATCCACCACCGCTGTAGGATGGATCCCCACCGGTAGGCGGTAGGGCTGGTAAAACAGCTCGATGGCCTGGGCAAAGAGCAGACGGGGATCCCTGCCCCGCAAGCAGGCAATGGAACAGGGCAAAGCCAGCCCTTCCTCCACGATGACGGCGCTGGCCTGGGTTTGCTCCAAGAGAGGTAGGTAGCGGGCCTCGCTGAGAAAGCTCAGCTCCCCTGGGCGAGCCTCCGCCAGGCTGGCCACGCTGTGAATTTCCAGGGTGGGATCCCCCTCGTAGGCACACCCCAATTTTTGGGCAATTTCCTGTAGCTGCATTGGGGTTGACATCCT
>NZ_JANSIC010000242.1:0-3614 GCF_047461955.1 Synechococcus sp. R55.7 | reverse complement strand
CACTGACCCTACGGGTACAGTGCGGGGCTCCTGCGATTTCTAGCTGAACTCCCCTCTCCCTCTGGGAGAAGGGTTTAGGGGTGAGGGTTGACGGCTTTCAAGATTGAAAAAGGCGGGAATAGAGGTGTTGGTGGGCTTGACAATCCCGTTCTTGTAGAGGGGTGAAGCTGCTTAGGGGCGGCCAGCCGAGGGAGAGGTTTGGCCTTTCGGCCCGCTTCACAACCGGCAGGATCTCTTGGTGTACCACTGCCTCGATGGGCTCGTACAACTGAGCCAATAGGCTTTGCCCCTCGGTATGCCCCAAAGGTACCAGACGCACCGCTGCCGAGACCAGCCCAGTGAGGGAGGAGAACAAGAAGGCACGCAGGGTATCTTCCAACCCAATGCCCGCCTGAGCGCAGATCCAGCCAAACACCACGGAATGATGCAGTGGATCCCCCTCTGCCTTGGGGACAGAGATTCCCCAGGTGCGTTCTGCCAGTTGAGCTAGGCGTTTCCCCAAATCTAGGCTGGCTTGGCGCGGCTCTGCCGCCCAACGGGTTGCTTGCAGCTGTTGCTGCAGCTTCTCCACTCCCGACTCGGATCCCAATCGGGATAGACGATGGGCCAAGGCACAGGCTCTGCCCTCGGTGGGGGCTAAGCCCATGTGCAAAACCCCCAACAGGTACTGCTGCACCCCAGCCCGATCGCGAAGTTGACCCGCTTGAACGGCAGCTTCCAAGCCCCAGGAGTGGGAATAAGCCCCAATCGGCAGGGCAGAATCGGTGAGCTGTAGCAACAGATAGAAAGTGCCGCTGGATCCTGGAGAAGTAAGTTGGGAGGAGAGCTCACCACGCATCTTCACCAAGCCTTAGCGGGGGCGGATCAGGCCATAGCCGCCATGGTTGCGGACGTAGATAACGTTGATCTCGCCATTTTCGATATTGCGGAAAACGTAGAAGTCGTGATCCACCAGCTCCAACTGGTGCAACGCTTCCTGAACCGTCATGGGTGGCATGGCGAAGTACTTGGTGCGCACCACCTCTGCCGGTAACTCCGCTTGCCGTTCCGTATTTAGCGGATCGGTGACGGGCTGCTGGGCCACTGCCACGGAGGTTTTGGGGGTGTGGCGGACGCGGTGAATGCCGTTCCGTTCTTTGTATTTGCGCAACTTGCGGGCCAGCTTGTCGGCCACACGGTCGATGCTGGCATAGAGGTTTTCGCTGCTTTCTTCCGCCCGGATCACGGTGCCATTGGCGTAGACGGTCACTTCGGCAGATTGGCTGGCACTGATACGGGGGTTGCGGGCTACCGATAGATTGACATCAACCTCACTGGTGATCTGGGCAAAATGACTGACAGCACGCTCAATTTTTTCTTGAACGTAGCTGCGGATGGCGTCGGTAATCTCGACGTTTTTCCCTTGGATCACAAGCTTAGTCATGAGGACTCTCCCAGTCATGTCGGTTTATACCTGAGATAGCGCCTCATCCCCACCCGGGATCCCTCTAACTCTGGAAAGCGATCCCAGCTCACAGGCGACGTCAGCCCTTTAATTGGCAAAAATGGAGCCCTGTCATCAAGGGTGAGCAGATCGGCTTTGGGAGTGGCACTAACCTCTTGGGTTAAGTCTAGGTTAACATCTCGCTCAAGGATCTCTGCCAGAGGTTAAGAATAAATTTAGGCTCTCTTAATGTTTCAGAGATGTTGAATTCCAGATTTTCCCGAATCGCAGGAGCTCTGTAGAGAAGCGGGATCCCCGCCCTGCAAGACATGCACTTCTATTGGCTGTGTTGAGTGTCTTTGGGAAAGGTTTTTTAGAGTTTAAGTTGCAAGTTCCTCAGTCAAAAGCCAAATCTATCATCAAACCCATAGACAGATCTAGCCTGCTAAAAATCTTCCTGAGCTGGATTTTGAGTTGGTTAAACAATGTCTCTAACTCTGACCTGTTTTTGAGAGACTGAAGGTGGGCCGTATTGCCCATAAGCTCGGCAATCCAGATGCTTCAGCTTTCCTCCAGGGTATGTTGGTATTATCCTACAGCCTAGCAGCATCTTGATTGGATAGCCATTGACAGCAAAAATGAAGGGATATTGATATAAATTAAGCTTTTTATCGATTTTTTATCAATATGAGGCTTTCGACTTGAGAGATGGTGTTGTTGTCGGTATTAGCTTTGACAAGCCTGTTGTTCACTGTTCCATGCTGTAAGGTTTCTATCGGAGAGCTACATAAGTACATAAGAACTTGGAACTCGGTTCTGCCGCTGCAGTCACCTTGAGGAGCGGTGGGGAGAAGGCCAACTCTTTCCGGGGTGGCTGAAATGCTACCCTCGAAACCAGCTTGGTGTGCAAAAGGTGGGGCAGACTGGGTGGGCGGAGGGATCCCGTTGAAGGCGGCAGAGCTTTTAGACAGAGCAGAAGAGGCTCTACAGGAGCAGTTTCAGGCGGTGGAGAAGACCCTCAGAGAGAACCTGGCGCGGGTGCTGCGGGCCTTTCGCGACCAGCGGGTGGGATCCCATCACTTTGCCGGGGTGTCGGGGTATGGCCACGACGACCAGGGGCGGCAGGTTTTGGATCGGGTGTTTGCCCAGATTATGGGCTGTGAGGCAGCAGTGGTGCGGCTGCAGATGGTGTCTGGTACCCATGCCATTGCCTGTGCTTTGTTTGGGGTGCTGCGTCCGGGGGATGAGCTGCTGGCGATTACCGGCCCCCCTTACGACACCCTTGAAGAGGTCATCGGTCTGCGGGGTTCCGGGCGGGGATCCCTACGGGAGTTTGGCATCGGTTACCGCCAGTTGGATTTGCGGGAGGGAACTGTCGATTGGCAGGCCCTGAAAACCGCCCTCAGACCGCAAACCCGCTTGGTTCACATTCAGCGGTCCTGTGGCTACGATTGGCGGCCCAGCTTTTCCATTGCCCAGATTGCCGAGATGATCCAAATGGTCAAAGCGCAAAACCCCGAAGTTGTGGTTTTTGTGGACAATTGCTACGGCGAATTTGTGGAAACCCAGGAGCCAACCCATGTGGGCGCAGATCTGATTGCCGGATCCCTGATCAAAAATCCGGGGGGCACCCTCGTTCCCGCAGGGGGCTATGTGGCCGGGCGGGCAGAGCTGGTGGAGCAAGCCGCTTGTCGGTTAACGGCTCCGGGCATTGGTTCGGAGGGGGGGGCAACTCTAGATCTCAACCGCCTTCTGTTTCAAGGCTTGTTCTTGGCCCCGCAGATGGTGGCCGAAGCGGTGAAGATCGCCCATCTGGCGGCGCAGGTGTTTTCTGATCTGGGCTACCCGGTCTCGCCTCTGCCTCAAGCTCCTCGCACCGATATCATCCAGGCCATTCAATTGGGATCCCCGCAAAAGCTGCAGGCCTTTTGCCACGCCATTCAAAACAGTTCTCCTGTGGATTCCTACCTCACCCCAGTTCCGGAGGTGATGCCCGGTTATGCAGACCCGGTGGTGATGGCAGCAGGCACCTTTATTGCCGGGAGCAGTGCCGAGCTGTCTGCCGATGGGCCGATGCGGGATCCCTACACCGTCTACTTGCAGGGGGGAACCCATCTCTACCATGGGCGGCTGGCCCTAGAAGCCGTCTTGCAAGCTTGGGAAACCCTGTAGGCCAACAGTTTGCTCTCGG
>NZ_JANSIC010000241.1:2496-3657 GCF_047461955.1 Synechococcus sp. R55.7 | reverse complement strand
GGAAAGGGTGAGATCGGCGTTGTAAAGGCCAATATCGCAGCCATCTGCATTTAGGTTTTCTCCCAGCTCGCGCAGAGCGGTGTTGAGAATTTCAGCTTCATCCAGAGAGTCGCGCACCCGGTCAGTGATGCGTTTCAGCAGGGCCTCAAATTGCAGGGATCGCTGCAACTCAGAGGTGCGTTGCCGAACCTTTTCTTCCAAGGTTTGATTGAGGGCTTGCAGTTGTTCATATAACTGGGCCTGTTGCAACGCGATGGCTAATTGATCGCTCAGCTCTTGTAAAAGCCGGATTTCCCACTCTTGCCAAGGGCGGCTGGATTGGCAGTGCTGTGCCACCAGAAGGCCCCAGAGATCCTCTCCCCGCCGAATTGGGATCACCAAGTTGGCTTGGGCCTGGAAAGATTCCAAGAGCTCCCGATAGCAAGGATCCAAATTGGCCGTCGCCACGTTGGCTATGGCTTGCACAAAGCCCTCTTGGTACTTGCGGTAGCAAGGATCCTGGCGAAGGCAAGCATCCCACACCCGGCGGCCCAAGTGGCTGGGCCAGGGATCCGCCACCGACTCAGCAGCTACAAACCCCCCTACACCTTCCTGCAACTGATAGATCATCACCCGATCCACCTGGAAAACCTCTCGCACTTCTGCAACAGTGGTTTGCAAGATAGATTGCAAATCCAAATCCTGACGGATGCGTCGCAGCAAAGCTCCAAGCAGCCGCTCCCGCTCTGCTTCTTTCAGCAACAGATCTTGGGCTTGTTTGAGGGGCGTTATGTCCACAGCGATGCCGCAAACGGCGTAAGGAGACCCCTGCTGATCCCGCAGGGCAAGCTTGGTGACCCACTGGGTCAATCTCTTGCCATCGCGGAAAAAGGTTCGCTCGTAGCTGACAGGATGCGGAGATTGCAGGACTTTTTGATCCTGATCTCGAAATTCTAGAGCCTCTTCTGATGCGAACAGCTCACTATCCAACTTTCCAAAGAGCTCTTCTGCCTTGCAGCCTCTCTGTTGTAGATAAGTCTTGTTTACATGAAGATAGCGCCCTTCCAGATCTTTGAGAAAGATGGGAAAAGGGATCCCATCCAGAATAGCCCTAAGCCGAGCTTCGCTTTCTTGTAGAGCCAGCTCTGCTTCTTTCTGCTCCGTAATATCTTCGGTAATGCC
>NZ_JANSIC010000241.1:0-2396 GCF_047461955.1 Synechococcus sp. R55.7 | reverse complement strand
AAGGCGCGAAAGCGTTCTTGTTGATCTGTTAGCTCTCGTTGCAGGCGCTTCTGCTCGGTGATATCTAGGACAATGCCGAGAAGTCCCAAACCTTTAGACTGATCCTGAAGCTTTACGGCCAGGCGATAAGTATAGCGCTCCTGACCTTGAATTACTTCCTTGCCCTCGAGTTGGGAAAACCCTTGCCGCTCTAGATCGGCTAGAACTTGAGAGGTGTACTCCGGCCAGTGGGGATGTTGCTGAGCTGCCTCCTCCAAAGAAGTGCCCAGCAGATCGCCAAACCAGGCGCGGTCAGTGGCATTTTGCAAAATTAGCACTCCCTGGGGATCCCTGGCCCACACCGCCAATGGCAGGGCATCCAACAAGGTGCGCAGTTGGGCCTCCCGCAGCCGCAGGTTTTCTTCCAACTGTTTCTTCTCGGTAATGTCTCGGCCCACGCCGCGAATAAACTGCAAGCGGCCCCGCCGGTCAAAAATGCCTTGGTTGATCCACTCAAACCACCGCACCTGCCCCGCTGCATCCGCCACTCTGCTAATCCGGGTAAAGGTGGGCTGCTGAGGGGTAAGGTGGGCTATCTTTTGCTGCGCCTGCTCCTGCTCTTCTGCCAGCAGCACGTCGATCCAGCGCCTGCCCCGCCAATCCCCCAAGATTTTCTGGCAAGCTTCGTTACATTCCACCACCGTCGTATCTGCACGCGCCAGCATGATGACATCGGGAAAACCCACCTGATCCCGCTGCAGCCAGCGCTTTTGCCAGTACATCACCACGGCCAGTGAGGATCCCCAAAGGAGCAGCCAAAGCCATCCGGGCAGAGTGTTCCAGTTGAGTAAGGTAAGCAGGTTGACCAGATCCCAGGAGGCGCTCATGAAGGTTGTCGATTAAGTTAAGTTTAGAAAGTGTCAAGGAGTACACTGCTTTTCAGTAGTATTTCTAACCCAGGATCAAGCACTGTGCCAACAATTCCCCATCTCCCCGAAAAGGAGAGCAAAGTTTGAGTCTACTGGAACGGTGGGGCAGTATCCTCGAAAAGGGGGCTTTCAGGGTGAAGAGTTGTTTCTTAGGTTTCCTGAGTGTTCAGATAGATAGTTCTCAATCCAGCGCACCAGCCGCTGAGAGAGCACGAAAGCTTCTGGTTCGTCCCCTTTGATGCCGACTTGGCTGCTAAAGCAGGCGATGACCTCCTCGTTCAGCTCCGGTTTAGAAGGATCGCTGTGAAACTGCAGCCGCACTTGGCTTTGGACCTGAAAACTCTCTTGAGCTTGGTTATCCAAAACTTCCTGACCCACTCGATGCAGCCGCACTCCTTGCAACTGAGCCAAGGGATAAGAAAACACCTGCTGCCGCCAAAAGCCCCAAGGGCCACGCAGGTGGGTCAGGGTCACCACCTGCCTCTCTCGATCTAGGCTCAAGATCTGGCCTAGCCCCCAAGGGATCCCAATCCACAAGCCCATCCCCACAGCCACCAACCCCAACAGCGGCGAACGGGCCCACAGTTGGGATCCCACAATCAGCAGCACCAAGCCTGCTGCCGCCCGCCAAGCCAGTTGCTGGGAAGTGAACCGTTGTAGGGCAATGCGCAGCCGTTTGGGATTGCGCTCCAGAACCTGCGGATAAACCAATGCCATGAAATGGGATCCCACTGCTTAGGCTAGCTTAACAGGGGTTGCTCTTCCCTAGGTGCTGAAGGCGTCTTATCCGTACATTGCGTTGGTGAAAAACTACAACTCCGGCTCGGCAAAAAACTCTGATAAATCCAGCGCAAATCCAGGGATCACCTCTCCACCTTCCAGGATGTCGCCGGGTTTCTTCAATGCTTCAGGCTCAGGCCGGCGATAGACCAGAACGTATTTCTCTTCAGGATGAATGATCCAGACCAGCCGGGATCCATTCTCAAAATACTCAACGAGCCTATCATGGATCTCTCCAACGGTGTTGGCATCGGAGAGAACTTCTACAGCCAAGTCTGGGGATCCCTCAATATAACCCCTTGGGATCCCGCCCAGAGATTGCAGTCGTTCTTTGGAAAAAAAAGAACAATCCGGAGAGCGGCGATTACCGGATTTCATTTTGAAGGAAGTATCGGAATCGAAGGTAAATCCAATCCTTTGACTGCGAACGTAGGAGCCTAGAATGATATGAATCAAACTTACGTAGTACCCATGCTTTGCGCCTGCCGAGCCCACAGTAACCAGTTCTCCATTCACAACCTCATAGCGATTGCCATCCTCCGGTAAAGCCATAAACTCTTCGTCAGTCCAAATTTTTCGAGAAGCTGCCGGAGAACTATCAGCAGGTGCCTCGGCCAATTTTTCTCTTTCCAAAACCTCGACCATCATGACCTCCGCAATGAAAAACGGCTAAACCAACCAAGGGAGCCGGTCTGGGGTCAACACATC
>NZ_JANSIC010000240.1:2271-3693 GCF_047461955.1 Synechococcus sp. R55.7 | reverse complement strand
CAGGAACTGTATCAACTAAAGCAGCAGTGCCCTCAGGTGCAGGTGGTTTGGATCCCAGCCCACCAAGGTCTGCGCTGGAACGAGTACGTGGATGGGTTGGTTGCCCAGGCTCGAGCCAGAGTGACCGTTCCTCCAGAAGTTAGGGGTTGAGGTTCCACACCGGCAGTGGGGGCACTGTGAAACTGGTTAGCAGCAAGATGCTTGCCAAGACTACAAGGCTGTTAGGCTTGGCTTGACTGCAAGGTGCAGAACTTCCTGGATGGTTTTAGCCATGCGCTCCCAGGTAAAAGACTTAACCCACTCTAAGCCTTTCCTGACTTTCTCAGCGCGCAACTTGGGATCCAGAACCTGAACCAGGGTGTCCGACAAAGAGTCCTCTACATAAAATGCAGCTTCTCCTCCTACTTCCACTAAGGCAGAGTTGGGATAGATAATGACAGGGGTCCCACAGGCCATGGCCTCCAATACGGGTAGCCCGAATCCCTCATATGCACTTGGGTAAACCAGCGCCACGGCATTCTGGTAGGCTTGAACCAACTGCTGCAGATCTAGATAAGCATTCATAACAGGTTGCGGAGCTGCCGCCTGTCGATAAGCCTCTGGAGTCGACCAGGAATGAGTGCAAAGGACAGGGAAAGGCTTATAGGACCACTGCTGATAAGCTTCAAAAAATAACTCCTGTCGTTTGTAAGCGCCTTGGTGGCATCCAATCAGCAGCCAGTGCTTGGGAATAGCTGAGGGATCCGGCTTGAATACACTGGTGTCAACCCCAGGGTAAGCTACTACTGCCTCTTTGCCAGTTAGACGCAGCAAGTCACAGGCCGTGTTTTGGCTAACAGCTACAATGCGAGCGGCTGCTTCAAGGGCTGCGTGCTTTTGGCGCCACATGGGATCTGAGAGATCCCAACCCAGCACTTCTGGGATCATGTCATGGAGCAGGAGCACCTGCGGAATGTCAGAGGGCAGGTATGTATGGTAGGTGCTCATAAAAACATCAGCCCCTGACCAAATAAAAGCTTGTCTCAACTCAGGATCATCCCAGCGGGCGTAGCTAAAGGGGTGACCCTGCATTCTCTCGACACCCTGGGGTAGCTCTCCCATGCCACCCCGATCGTAGAAAGTGATGCGAATCCCCAGCTGAGGCAATTCCCGCAGTAAGTTGCGCCAAACTGTAGCAATACCAGTTTGGGACATCTGGAAGAACACCCCGTCCACAAATAGGTGAAGACGTTGCCGCACCTCTACCACCAAGGGATCCCCGTATGCCCAGGGGAAAAAGGGCTGCAGGGAGCAGGGCTTTTCCGCTTTTTGCAACTCTTCCCAAGCTCTGACAGCTCCTTGGTAGCCGTAGTAGGATTCCTTAAACTCCACCTGCTTTCGCAATGCATAGGCATAGTGGTCAAACACTAAGCCCTCTGCTTC
>NZ_JANSIC010000240.1:0-2171 GCF_047461955.1 Synechococcus sp. R55.7 | reverse complement strand
GGCTTCTGAACAAGCCGAACACGGCTGTCTTTGGCTGCCAAGTCCCTCAAGTATTCGACCGTACCATCCAAGCTGTGCCCCTGGGGGTATTCCTCAGGGATGCGGCCGCCGTTGGCTAAGCTCCACCCTGTGTCAGGGCGTAAGGCAGCAACGCCCTCGACCACCACCCACTGCCAGGGGATCCCTAGCTTATCCAACTCGCAGAGGGTTGAGTAGTGGCGCTCAATGTACGGCTCCTCGTCTAAAACAATGGTGAAGAAGTGAATGGGAAGAGTGGCTCTGCTGTCTTTAAAGATGGCAAAGCCATTGCGGACACTTCCCCAGCAAATGAGTCGGTAGCCATAGCTGGGGAGCTCCGTCAAGCAACGGCTGTTCTTAAAAGCAAAGATATCATCCAGGGCAATGTACTTGGGGCGAGCGCCCTGTTCCAAAAAAGCTTGGAGGTCATACCAGCCCGTAAACTCGCCGCCGTCAATGAGAAGAAGGTCGGGGTCGGGAACTCGGCTTGCCCCATCCGTGGGAACAGACTTGAGTAAATCTTGTCCCTCCTGGTGCCATTCCAGAGCCTGCTCTCGGCTATAGGGGGCCCAAAAGCTGGAGCAAGATTTCAGCCATTCTTCCACCTCCTCCACTGTAGCGATCCTAGGTTGGGCAGCAGCGTGAATGGGGACACAGCGGGGATCCTTGCTTACCCTTCTAGCCAGCTCTTTGTAGCGCTCAGGATGAGCTTCTATGCTGTAGATGCGAACAGAGTTGGGAAGGGCGTAGCGCAAAACAGCTGTGGATCCTTCTCCACTACTGGCCCCTACCTCGACCACCACCCGCAGGGAGGGATCCCTGCAAATTTCTGCAAGAGCTGCTCCAAAAGGCTCATCTAGCCGGATTTCTGGTGGGATATACCACTCTGGCCAGGCGGAGTCGCCGTTCCGTTTCTGATTGACCCAGCGGCCATACGCAGCAGCAGCTTCTCGATGATAGAAGGAACTGGCTGTGGGTAAAAAGGCATCAGCCTCCTCCTGAGAGAGGTCACGAAGGTATTGAGTAACCTGAAATAGCCACAGGCGCGCCACTTCCTCGCCTGTCTGGGGATCGTAAAGAGAGTTGATAAAGGCATTTGGAGGCCAATCTTCTAGAATTTGCTTCAATACTAACCACACCCAATCCTCTTCCCCAGCTCTAGCGAAGCAGTCAAGGCTGTGCGCCAGCAGCTGAAGTCTATGGTGGTGGTGTACAGGAAGCTTTAGGGCTTCCTCCCGCATGCGTTCTGCAACAGGTTGATAGACAATCGACAGAACTTGCAAAAGTCGCTTTGTCTGTGGCCACAATAACCCTTCTAGAGATCCACCCCTGTACCTTTCTGCAAACTCAGGAGCGATGGAAAGAGCAATGGTCTCTAGGAGAATTGAGGGAATACTTTCTTGTTCGGCCTGGGCAAAAAAGGCAGAGTAGGATCCTTGCCAAAATAAAGTTCCCAGCTGTTCAAAGTTGGTGGCTTGCGTCACAGCTAATGACCCCCATTGCTCTTCCTGCTAGAGAGAAGGAGTAGCTCTGCTTAAGCTCAAGCATAGCAAGGATTGCAACTTCTGTCAAAGGGAGAAGTGTCATTGCCTGGGGAAAAGCAACATGTACAGGAAAGCTTCAAGTTTGTTGCAGGAAATGTTCAACTGATAACTATTCCTGTCTTGGCTGCTATCGCCGCGGGGCAAGCATTTCGTGGACTTTGGTTCACTACAGCTCCTCCAGGCCGAGTTTGGGATCTTATTACGCTACAGCCTATTAAGAGGCTACAGGATACAGCTGTAAGCCTGCCTGTTCTGGACTCATCGGAATCAAGCCTCAGAAACACGACGTTTTGTATCCCTTGATCTGTGAACAGGCCGTAGGTTTACTCACAATTTAGACTATCTTGTTAGACTATCTTGACTTGTGCTAAAGTGGACTATTTTTTCACTTACAGAAAATTTGGGTTTGCAGGCTCATGCCTAGATGCTACGATTGGCTATATCCACTAGCTGCTTAGGTAGCCGCCATGCAAGTCCAGCTTCATTCTCGGCTGCGCCCTCTCTCTCTGACGTTGATGGCGGTGGGGGGCTCTTGGCTCCTGGGATCCTGCCAACTCAGAGGGCCACAGGTACAGTTGCCCGGCGATGTTCTGCCGGAAACCGCGCTGG
>NZ_JANSIC010000239.1:0-3848 GCF_047461955.1 Synechococcus sp. R55.7 | reverse complement strand
GCTCCATCACAACCTCCCAGCTCGACCTGGAGACCCCATCCCACAGGGCCTGACGAAACAACGAAACCTTGGCTCGACCCTAGGAGCAGGCTGCCCCTTGTCCCCATTTCCTTTTTGATTCTTTAACAAACTCCGGGATCCCCATCCCTCAATGGCTGAGGGCCAACGCTCTCCCCTCTACGGTCGCTGCCATCTCCCACAACAGATCTTCCGTCTCTTCCCAGCCGATGCAGCCATCGGTGATGGAAACCCCGTACTGGAGCGGCGCCCCTTCCTGCCAGGTTTGCTTGCCCGGGTAGAGGTTGCTCTCCAGCATCAGCCCCATCAGAGCCCGCTGCCCCGCCTGGTACTGCTGTAGCACTGCTCGACAGACGGATCCCTGGTTGCGGTAATTTTTGTGGGAGTTGTCATGGGAGCAGTCCACCATCACCGAGCGAGGGATCCCTTGATCCTTCATCAGCAGTGCCGCCCGCGCCACATCTTCCGGGCCGTAGTTGGTCTTGCCCCCTCCCCCCCGCAACACGATGTGCCGATCCGGGTTGCCGGTGGTTTTCACCAGAGCCGTCATGCCATCTTGGCCGATGCCCAGGAAACTGTGGGGATGGCTGGCGGAGAGAATGGCATTGAGCGCAATTTCCAGCCGCCCGTCGGTGCCGTTTTTGAAGCCCACAGGCATGGAGAGGCCGCTGGCCATTTCCCGGTGAGTTTGGCTTTCGATGGTTCTGGCGCCAATGGCCGCCCAGCTCACCAGATCTGCCGTGTACTGAGGGGTCACCGGATCCAGCATCTCGGTGGCACAGGCCAGGCCCAGCTCGTTGATCTGCAGGAGAATGGAACGGGCCAGTTGCAGGCCGGTGGCAATGTCGCAGGAGCCATCCAGGTGGGGATCGTTGATCAGGCCCTTCCAGCCCACCGTGGTGCGGGGTTTCTCAAAATACGTGCGCATAACGATCACCAGGTGCTCCCGAGTTTGGTCGGCCACCCGCTTGAGGCGATGGGCATACTCCAGAGCCGCTGCGGGATCGTGGATGGAACAGGGGCCGACGATCACCACCAAGCGATGGAGATCCCGTCCGTGGATGATGTCGCGGATGGCTTGCCGAGTGGAGAGCACCACCTGGGCTGCCGTTTCCGTAAGGGGCAGCTTGGCCTTGACAGCAGCAGGGGCAATCAAGGGAGTCACCTCTTGGATATTGCAATTGTCGGTTTGAGGGGGCATGGAACTGTCCTCAGCGTGCAAGTGGGTAGATGGGGTCGTCGAGCCATCAAAAAAGCCCTGGCGCTGGGCTCAGGGCTTCAGGACTGACTCGGGTAAACTGTAGGTCTTTGTTTACGCGCCACCCTTCTGCCCTGGTCGTTGCCAGGGAAAGCTAAAGTAGCCAAAAAAGGAAGCGCGCCAGACCATGCGGAGAACAAACTTAAAACCTGTACGAGATAACTATACCCGAAAAAACCTCGTTTGACACCTCAGGGATCCGGTTTCCTGGCGGAGAGACCAGCGGGAAGTCTTAAGTCGACCGAGCCGCCGGCTTGGCAATCCAGTAGCCGCAGGGGTGTTCTCCCTGCACCTGCCAGGTGATGCGCTCTACCCGGCAATCGGGCAAGGCGGCAGCAAACATCTCCAGCTCGTGGCCGCAGACGCTGGGAAAGGTGTGGGCAATCTGGGCAATGGCGCAATTGTGCTCGACCAACACATACTGCTCGACGTAAGGCTCGGATCCCTCTGCTGCCAGCGGCACAGTCAGGTCGGCAGGATAGGGGTAGTACTCCGCCATGTAACCCTCTGCCTGGCGCAACTGCACCAAGCGCTCCAGCCGCTCCCGTAGGGATCCGGATCCCAGTTGGGCCTGATACTCCCGGGCTTTGCGCTGCCACTGGTGGTGGAGAAGGGATCCCATCTGTTCGGATCCCAGGGTTTCGGCCAGGGTGTTGAGCAGGCCAAGGGCAAACTCGTCGTAGCTGGCGGGGAACTGCTCTTCTCCCAAGGGGCTGAGCTGATAGAGATGCTGGGGTCGCCCTAGACCATTGGGTTGAGCGACATGTTGGATCAACCCCTCTGCCTCCAGATCCTTGAGGTGGCGGCGGATGGCCTGGGGAGAAATGCGCAGGTGCTCTGCCAGCGTTTGGGCGTTGGCCTGCCCCGCCTTGCGCAGGTAGACCAAGATGGCCTGCTTACTCGAAGCGGGTTGAGCGACCTGCCCGGTGATCTTGCGCGTGCTGTCCACCCTCGCCCTCCTGGTTAGACTGGGTTAATCGGCTGCCGCTGCCAGCACAGCTCTCTGCTATTTTGACAACGGGATCATTGCTAAAGTAACCTGAGGATCAGTTAAACAACAACTCTGTTGTTTTATTTGGCCATCTGTCTTAGTCGCGTTTCTACCCTGTCACTACCCGAGAGCCATCCATGTCTACGAGCGTCCGCGCCCTGGTCAACCAGCCCTACAAGTACGGCTTTGTAACCGACATCCCCTCTGAGTCGATTGGCAAAGGCTTGAACGAAGAGGTGATTCGGCAGATCTGGGCCAAGAAAGGGGAGCCGGACTTTATGCTAGAGTTCCGGCTGCGGGCCTACCGCCAGTGGCTGAAGATGAGCGAGCCCACCTGGCCCAACGTCAGCTACCCGCCCATTGACTACCAAAACATTGTCTACTACTCGGCCCCCAAGGTGCAGCCCAAGAAAAAGAGCCTGGACGAAGTGGATCCGGTGCTGTTGGAGACCTTCGAGAAATTGGGGATCCCCTTGTCAGAGCAAAAGCGGCTGGCCAATGTGGCGGTGGATGCCATCTTCGACAGCGTTTCGGTAGCCACCACCTTCCGGGAAAAGCTGGCCAAGGAAGGCGTGATCTTCTGCTCCATGTCGGAGGCACTGCGGGAGTATCCGGAGCTGGTGCGCAAGTACTTGGGCAGTGTGGTTCCCATTGCTGATAACTACTACGCGGCGCTGAACTCGGCAGTGTTCAGTGATGGATCCTTTGTCTATGTGCCCAAAGGGGTGCGCTGTCCCATGGAGCTTTCCACCTATTTCCGCATCAACAACGGCGAATCGGGCCAGTTTGAGCGCACCCTGATCATTGCCGACGAGGGATCCTACGTCAGCTACTTGGAAGGGTGTACTGCCCCCATGTTCGACACCAACCAACTGCATGCGGCGGTGGTGGAGCTGATTGCCCTAGACAATGCCGAGATCAAGTACTCGACGGTACAGAACTGGTATGCCGGCGACGAAAACGGCAAAGGGGGCATTTACAACTTTGTAACCAAGCGCGGCCTGTGTCAGGGGGCAAACTCCAAGATCTCCTGGACGCAAGTGGAGACCGGCTCCGCCATCACCTGGAAGTACCCCAGCTGTGTGCTGGTGGGGGAAAACTCGGTGGGCGAGTTTTACTCGGTTGCCCTCACCAACCACTACCAGCAGGCCGATACCGGCACCAAGATGATTCACGTGGGCCGCAACACCCGCAGCAAAATCATTTCCAAGGGCATCTCGGCGGGGCACTCCAAAAACAGCTACCGCGGCCTGGTCAAAATCGGGCCGAAAGCAGAAGGGGCCCGCAATTTTTCCCAGTGCGATTCCATGTTGATCGGGGATCAGTGCAGCGCCAACACCTTCCCCTATATTGAGGTGCAAAACAACACCGCCAAAGTGGAGCACGAAGCTTCCACCTCCAAGATTGGAGAGGAGCAATTGTTCTATTTCCAGTCGCGCGGGATCGGCATGGAAGATGCCGTGTCCATGATCATCAGCGGCTTCTGCCGAGAAGTGTTCAACCAATTGCCGATGGAGTTTGCCGTAGAAGCCGATCGATTGCTGAGCCTGAAGTTAGAGGGATCCGTCGGCTAGGGGATTG
>NZ_JANSIC010000238.1:0-3876 GCF_047461955.1 Synechococcus sp. R55.7 | reverse complement strand
AGGAGTAGCACGTCTGCCCGAATAGATAGTATTAAAAACTGATTCGTCAGGTTGTGAAATTGGGCGTCGAATCTGTGGAGATGGCGATACAGACGGCTTGACTCCAAGCCATTGGCGAGCTTCTTCCTCGCCTGACAATATTTGAACTTGAGACGGAAGTTCGATTGTCATCTGTGGTCTGTCCCGATACCTACCAATTACGCCAGTAACTTTGACCCACTTGTGAACGAGAGAAAGAGGATCAACTTTATCACGGCGGAACTCAGCCAGGGAAGTCGACCACAAAACAAGTGTAAAGGTTTGGTGTGGGTAAGAACCGAAGTTGAGGAATATGTAAGGTTGTCCGTGCTTAGTTTGTGCAGAATGGTAATCGGTAATCAGTCCGATTACTTCCACCCGGTCGCCGATATGTTCTGAGAGTGAGCCAGAAAGAGAAGCGTCAATGACTGGATACTGGCTGCGCCTTTGGGGAACAGTAACGGCTGGAGCGGGAGGGCGGACTGTGATCTTTGGAAAGGTGAAGTTGCCAGAAATGAACTGATCAAGAGACGGAACTTTATCGAATTCGAGCCTGCAAACACCCCTGAATCTCTCCACAAGAGGGGCAAGTTGGGAGATTCTAGAAATGTCAATGAGAAGTGGAGATGACTCGACATCTGCAAAGTCATTTGAGCAAAATAGGATATTCTCGCTGTTGTTGTACTTGTGCCAGAGAGGGGGCGAAGCGGCGACCGCTGAAAGACCGAGATATATCACGATGGCCGAAAACCGGTCAATCGTTGAATTGTAATGAGCAGCGGTTCTTGAAGGATGCTGATAGTTAAGATGTCCGATCTCATTTGTCCTAAGGCTGGAGAGTTCGGGGAGGTAGAATCCATCATAATCAATAAGGTAGAGCTTCCCTTGCTTGACGAGAATATTACCGTGCTGGAGATCCCCGTGAGCTACTTTGAGGCTTTCGAGACGTTCCACCAAAGCGACAAACTCTGGAATGAGCTTAGAAATCTCTCCAGGCTTAGAGATATTGCGGTCGATGAAGGTGTTCAGAGTTTCGCCATCGAGCCACTGCATCTTTATGATGGGATGCCACTGGCTGCCAACTCTAATTCCTTGATTAAGACAAATGGCCTTTACAAAAAAACCGTCTGCACAGGATTGCAGGAACCGTCCAATAGCTTCATAGCGTCTCTGCAAATCTGGAATGGCTCTGGTGAAACAGCGGACTGCCCAATGTTGCGAATGATTTTGGAGATGAAATGTGGTTGTGAACCCTCCGGAGTAAGGCTTAGGAATTCCGAACTGATCAGGTTCTGGGATGGAAACCTTTAATTCCGGATCGCTGAAAGCTGTGCTGGGGTTTTGAACTGCAGCTAAGTATTCATCGCCTCTTGGTAATCGCATAACAAATTCAGAGCCTCACTAAGAGTAAGGTGATGTCATCATTTTTCAGGCGGGTAGAACGACGCGCATCATTCGCCCACGCTTTGAATGATTCCTGAGGCGACGAATTCTCGGTAAAACCGTAGAGAATGTTCCAGGGCTTTTCATTGTTCTCATGCTCGGTGAGGAACCAACACGCGAGGGCATCTGTGGCAAGTAGCAAGAGATCGCCTGATTGCCATTCTGCAGTTTGGCGCTTGACTTTCTCCCAGAGTTGCGAATTGCGGGCCAAATTGGTGGAAAGCAAAGTCGGAGAACTTCCAAATTCGCTTGCGCTGGAAATGGGAAAAGAGAGGACAAGATCATCATTGCGGACTTGAAAGAGACAACTGTCACCGACTGCTATTGCTGACCAAGATCCCGATTCGTTTGAATCGTTTGAGTTTGAGGTGAGTTCGACGCCGAGCAGCGTTGCGAAGGCTCCAAGGCGAACCTTTTCTTCTGCAAACCAAGGCAATGGTCTACGGTTTACAAAAGTGTGCCATCGCTTCGATAATATTTCCGTGCGGGCCTGCAGAGCCTGGATGTTCGTGAAGCGTTCTTTGACAAAAGCACGAGTGAGCATCTTAGCCCAATCGGATGCAAAAGAACTCTCAGTTGCACCGTCGGCAATAGCTATTGCAAAAGTCTCCTGATCGATTATGCCATCTATTTTGGGGGCGAAAGCGTCCTCGTAATCGGCTTCTTCATTGCCAAGCTTTTGCAGCCAGAAATGGTGTAGTGAGAGTCTCATAGGTTCCAAAACTAGCGCAGATTGCTTGGACGCGTTCCAATATCCAAGAAACGAATTACCGAAACGATATCAGCGTTGAAAACAAACCCACGGCTTGCCTCCGAGATATGATATCCTTCCTGTTTTGCTGCATTCTGGATGTGTGTTGGCAGTATGCTCGACATACTGAAGAGTAAGCGGGCAAACTCATCGGGCAGTCCGCTATCGGAGTCTGGAAATTCAATAGGATTAGCCTTCTGAGAAGACAAGTGAACATTGAATAGCAAAACGTTACCATCAGAGCTCGCTAATGATTTGATTTCGTTTGCAGCATCAGAAGGGTTTCCATCTGTCGCCTCACCGTCTGTTATGTTTATCACAATGGGAGGAAAGCAGGAAGGGTGCTGGGCAATCCAGTCTTGAACGATCGTCTTGGCCTGCGTTAATGCTTGGCACATTGGAGTTCCTCCGTTAGCGACGGGATCAAACCAAATTGGGAACTTGATAGTCTGTTCCACGAGCCCGCCGGCTCCATCATCCACTTTCTTGCTACGCTCCTCGATTCGAGCCGGTGAATTTGCGATTTGGCTAATGGGTGATAAATCCTTGCCAGCGAGAGAGCCCATAAAGGCTGAACCGACTGAAGCACCATAACCAATTACGCCAACATAGTAATAGTCTCGAACTCCATCGCTCTTGGCACACTTGATGACTAAGTTTTGAAGCAGCTTGTTGATTGCATCGGAGACACCATCCGCTTTTCTTTTGTTTGGCCCACTACCACCGAACGGGTCTGACATCGATCCCGACTGGTCAATGAGGAACAAGAAACAACTCGGATTGGCTCGACTAATTTCGGCTTGATATGGCATTGCGATTTCCTTTCAGATTATTACATTATTAATTGTTGACTTGTAGAATGCAGAGCCGCACTTTCACATAACGTCTCGGCAAACAACGCCGCCGTTTTGCGAACTAGCTTCCGGTACTCGAATCGGGACGGCGCCATGGCGAAGGTGAATCCAAGAAGAAGGGCAAGCAGTCCCAGGGTTGCCGCTTGAATGCTCCCGATCTGAATTCGCGTCAGCTCGTTTTGTGCTTGGCGTCCTCTGCGACCGAGTTTGTACCCCGAGCCCGCAGCGATCACCGTGCATGCAAGCAGCGCGATGGCGATCAGTGCCACTGGTTGGTGACAGAGCAACTCGGTCGTCATTAAAAGCTCCCTGTCGCCTAACATGTGTTTCTGCAGCTAGATGACTGATAATCACCTAAGAAGCAGACTTTTCCATCGCCTAGTGTAATGCTGCCCTAATTTGTCTGTATAGTCAACATTTTGAGCGATAATTACCTCCAAAGGGTTTTTATCTGGCTGAATGAGCATTAACACACCTATACCTAGACCCAGAAAGCTCCTGGAGCAAGTCAGCTAGAAATCGCAGGAGCCTCGCACTGTACTCATAAAGTCAGTGTCGGGAGGAATGTGCGACTTCACTTGCCTTGTGCTATAATAACATTGCGGGCACCAGAAACGGTTATTTAAGGCACTGGTAACGGTCGATTGGGGCTG
Organism: Synechococcus sp. R55.7; assembly: GCF_047461955.1. Classification (NCBI taxonomy): domain Bacteria; kingdom Bacillati; phylum Cyanobacteriota; class Cyanophyceae; order Synechococcales; family Synechococcaceae; genus Synechococcus; species Synechococcus sp. R55.7. The sequence continues at coordinate 157 of NZ_JANSIC010000238.1, read as the reverse complement.
CTGTAAACCAGCCTAGAGGTTCGGGCCTGTTTTGTTCTCTGGTAGAGCAGAGCAGGCCCAGGGCTACTAAAAGCCTACTCTGTATCGCTAAAGCGGTACGGAGTCGGGTAGTTTACTTGCCACACCTTCCGCCATAGTTTTGCCACTCATCTCCTGC
>NZ_JANSIC010000237.1:1515-3879 GCF_047461955.1 Synechococcus sp. R55.7 | reverse complement strand
CTGAATGTCCAACTGCCCATAACGAGATGTTTTGGACTACGGAGTGCAGAATAGACCAATAAACAGAACAGTGTCCAAATCAATTCAGATTACTCTCGCTGTTTTCGTTCATGGCTGCAGGGATCCAATGGGCAGGCTGCGCCTGGGCAAACACCTGCACTTCAGTGCTCATCTTGCGCAGTTGGCGGGCTAACTTGATTGCCTTGTCACGGGGAAGGGGCGGGCTCACCACCGCCGGCAGACAGCCCAATAGGGGTTTCAGGGCCGTTTTGGGCAGGCGTGCGTAGAACGATAAAGCCGAGAGGATCTCCTCTTCAAAATAGGGGTTGCGATACTCTAGGAGGCGCACCTGATACAGCTCTGGGGGAAGAGGCCGTCCTTGGGTTAAGCGAATCAGGGATTCCACCGTTCCCATCACATAGAGTTGATCGCCTTCTTTCAACAGGGTCTTGCCCTCTTTTTGCCAGATCTTGGGAAAAACACAGGGTTTCCCCGGTCGGGAGCGATGCAGCAAGATCACCAGGTCATAGTCCTGGGCCAGTTGGCGCAAGGATAGCCCCAGGTAGTGGCAATCGGCCGAGACCTCCAGCAGCGTCACCAGCAGAGTTTCCCCCTGCCAAGCCAGGGTGCCGTAGACGGATCCCACCAGTGCTGCGGTGGCAAAAGCCCGTGCCCCCAGCCCGGTAGCGCTGTAGCTGATCCCCAGGGTCTGCATGTGGCGCTGCATGCGAGCCGCCAATTCGGGATCGGTAACCCGCAAAATGGTGCGGATCCCCGGCTGCAGGCTGTGGGCCGTCAGGGCCGTCTCCAGGTTGGTGAGATCGTCAGGGGTGGTGCAGATCAGGCAGCGGCTGCCTTGAATGCGAGCCTGCTGCAGCGTGCTTGCCAGGGCATAATCCCCACGAACCACCACCGCTCCCTCCCGTTCCGCTGCCTCCAAGAGAGGGTTCTCGCTATTGGGATCCACCACCACCACCTCGTAGCCCATCTGCCGCAACAACTGCAGCACCAAATAGCTCAGCCGCCCCAACCCTGCGATCACCACATGATCCTCTTTGGGCATACGGGCAGCCCGACCCAAGCCAAAGCGACTGCTCACCAATTTGTCGGTCACCAAGCCGTAAATCAACCCCACCAGGGCAGCCCCCACCAAGGTCATCATCACCGCCAGCACCTTCACCCCCAGCGGTGTTTCCGGCTGTTGAAAAGCCTCAATATCCCCGTAGCCCCCTGTCAGCACCACGATCGTCAGCAAAAGCCCATCGATGAGGGGTTTGCCGATCATCCTGAAGTTGATCACCCCCAGCACCAGCATGGCCCCCAAGGTGAAGGTGAGGGTGCGCACGATGGGCTTGACCTGTAGGAGTCCCTGCACTCCTCTGCGCAGCCAAGACCCAAGGGATCCCCGCCCCAACGACCTGCCTTGCCGTTGTTGTCGCTTGTCCTGCATCTGGCCGCTGGCCCAGCGCTGTGCCCGTGAGGAGCCCCGTCGCCCGTTGCGTTCCAACAGTTGCAGGTAGGCTCTGGGATCGCAAATGACCAAAACGCGATCCCCCTCCAGCAGCTCTGCCTCGTGGTCAAAGTCGTCGAAAACTCGCTGTTTGGAAAAGTTAGAAAGCCCATCCACCGGGTAATGAAACAGCACCCGCGCCCCAAAAGTTTCCTCCAGCTCCGAGAGGGGCATATGCAGCAGGCGGGAGTTGTATCCGATGGTCAGCTCTACCACGTTCCAGAGGGTGGTCTCTCGGTCTGAGACAAAGTAAGCCGGATCTGCCAGCTCTGGCGGAAGCGTGGCCGGCTGGGCTTCCAGCTGGGGCAGCTCAAAGTAGCCAACAAATTCGTCGGAAACGGCCTTAAGGGCAAAAGCCGGGGCAGCCAAAGCCGCCACCGATAGGGAAAAATGCTGCGGCAAAGCCGAGTCGAGATAGCGGGCAAGGCTGTGGTTGAACAGACGGGAGACGACACGCACCTGTGGATTGAGATCTCGAATCAGCAAAGCCAGCTCGAAATTGGCTTGGTCGCTGTCCTCCAGGAGCAGCGCCACCCTAATCCGCTCGATCCCAGCCCGCTGCAACACCCCCGGCTGGCGGGGATCCGCCTGTAGGTATTGCCACTGCTCTTCCAAATGAGGGGGCAGATCGGGAGCAACTACTACAGCGCGATGTCCAAAAGCTTCTAGGGCTTGGAGAGTGAGCTCCACCAAATCGTTGTAGCCGCAGACCAGGATAGAGACACCTGGATCCCTGCTATTCTCTTGCACCTGTGCATGAGGCGATCTCGAAAGGGAGCTCACCATAGCTCTGTCATCTACCCTGCTCCCTTTATACCCGAAGCCTCTTCAGCTTTCGCGAGTGCTGTCAATAC
>NZ_JANSIC010000237.1:0-1415 GCF_047461955.1 Synechococcus sp. R55.7 | reverse complement strand
TGGCCGGTGGAGCTGTGTCTCTTGAGATGTTTTTGAACTTAGGAGTTGGGTATGCGCTTATCGCGACGGCAATTTGTCAGTGGAGCCACGCTAGGTTCTGCGGCTCTGGCAGCAGGGTCTCTTCTGCGTCCGGCCCATGGCGCCAATCGGGAAGTGAACCTCTACACCTCGCGGCACTACGGCACAGACGAGAAATTGTACGAACTTTTCAAGCAGAAAACGGGCATTACCGTGAATTGGGTGCAGGGCAACGCCGATGAGATCGTCCAGCGCATCCGCAGCGAGGGATCCAACAGCCCCGCCGACATCTTCATGACGGTGGATATTGCCCGGCTGTGGCGGGCTCAGAACGAGGGCCTGTTTCAGCCCATCCAGTCGGAGACGCTCTCCAAAAATATTCCCGAGTCTCTGCGGGATCCAGAGGGGTACTGGTTTGGCCTCACCAAGCGGGCGCGGGTGATCATGTACAACAAAGACAAGGTGGATCCCAACGAGCTGTCTACCTACGAAGATCTGGCCAACCCCAAGTGGCGGGGCAAGGTGCTCACCCGCTCCTCCAGCAACGTTTACAGCCAATCCTTGACGGCTTCGATCATCTTGGCCCACGGGATCCCGGAAACGGAGCAATGGGCCCGGGGCTTGGTGGCCAACTTTGCCCGTCCGCCGGAAGGGGGAGACACGGATCAGATCAAGGCCGTGGCCGCCGGGGTGGGAGACGTGGCTTTGGCCAACACCTACTATTTGCCGCGTTTGATCAAATCCGACAATCCAGAAGAGCGCGCCGTAGCCGAGAAAATCGGCGTCTTCTTCCCCAACCAGCAGGATCGTGGCACCCACGTCAACATCAGCGGGGCCGGCATTCTGAAAACAGCTCCCAACAAAGACGCGGCCATCCAATTTTTGGAGTTTCTCTCCGGGCCAGAGGCGCAGGCCATTTTTGCCCAGAGCAACAATGAGTACCCGGTACTGCCCGGGGCTGAGATCGACTCGTTGGTGGCCAGCTTTGGCACCTTTAAGGAAGATACGATCAACGCCGCCAGCATTGGCCGCGTCACCCCTGATGCCCTAAAGGTAATGGATCGGGCCGGTTGGAAGTAGATCAGGCCTCCAGGACAGGCCCTGAGTGCAGCCTTTCATTGCTTGACGCCGTGAACGTTAAGCAGCTTGACGGTTCTTGGCCAAGCGTCGATACTCTAGGACGGCGTTGCTTCCGTTCGAGGCCGCTCAGGCGTCCTGTCTTTCTTTTTCAAAAGCTTCTGGAGGTTTGCCAAATGAAACAACTGCGAACAGCAGGCTTGTTCTTGCTCCTGCTTTCTTTAACTTCTTTCTACACCAATAGCCCGGCAAAGGCAATTGAAAACCTTCCCGAAAAGGCTCCTGTTCCAAAGCGGGATCTGCTTTTGACCACAGAAAAC
>NZ_JANSIC010000236.1:0-3904 GCF_047461955.1 Synechococcus sp. R55.7 | reverse complement strand
CTCCTTTGCCTTGACTATAGCCCGGATGTTCTTCCTGCGCTCGGCACAACTAAACTGCGACCGCCCCCGACACCATGCGCCGCAGCGTAGCCAAGATTTCCGAGGGATCCACCCCCAGATCCACCGCGCCGCGGGCCAACAAATCCCGCACCCGTTCCCGATCCCCGATCACCTGCAGCAGGGTCAAGTTGGGATCCTGCGCTTGTAGATCACTCACATACTTGTTGACATAGTCAAGGATGGGATCCGCTTGTTCCTCAGCCCTAGGCGGAACTTCAGGGGGTTCAGGCGTTATTAAACCCTCCGAGGGCTGGGGCTGGGGAACAGAGACGGGAGCAGGCGGCTCCACCGGGGCTTGGTCTTCGGCTACAGGCGTTGAGTCGGAAGCAGTCTCACCGGCAGTCGCAACGGCACTGTTAGAGCTTGCACTGGAAGTGGAGACCTCAGGTTCTGGGGCGAGGACAGGGATCCCATTGCCCCACACCTGCTTATGCAACTCCGCCCGGAAAGTGGCCAGGGATCCCCGCAGGGCCTGGGCCTGGGCTTGCTGTTCCTGAGCCATCTGAGCCAGCTCCTGTCGAGCCATTTGCCGGAGAGCCTGTACCCACTGCCGCAAATCGGCGCAAAAAGACTGCCGCGCTTGCTGAGTTTTGTCGGCCATCGCCTGCCGAGCCTGCGTATAGGTGCTCAGCAAATGCTCCACAGCCGCAGTCAAGTTAGCCCGGAAAGCCTGCAATTGCTGCCGGCTGACTTCCAATTGAGCAGCTCGTTCCTGCTCCAGGCGAGCCAGACTCTCTGCCACCGACTTGGCCCGCTGAGCCGCCGCTTCCGAACGGGAGCATTCGTCCAGGGATCGCCTCACAGCCCGCTCCTGCCTCAGTTTCTGCAATTGGCTGCGGGTTTGCTCCGTCTGGTGCCGTATTGCTTCTTGTCGTTGCTGGCGGCGCTGCCCCAGCTCAACCATCAGGGCTTGGTGCTGCTCTAGGCGCTGCTGCCGGGATCGGCTTAACAAACTTCGATTCTGAGCCACCCGCTGGCTGCGGGCCATGGCCCATTGTTCCTGCAAACTCATGATCTCCAATCCCTCACGTCGTTTTCAATGCTTGGGTGGATACAGCTTCTCTGCCTGTTCCCAACTCGATGGCACTGCCAACCTGTAGCTCAGTGCGGCTGCAAGACTCAATCCTCGAACAAAACCCGCAGAAGCAAGGCAGAGACCGGCGGTGGATCCCTGCCTCGCTTTCCGAGAGCCTTCACAGCGGCCAGCTCCAGACCCCCGCCCAAGACCCATGACCCGTCAAACCATCACGGTATTGAAGGCAAGGGGATTGAGTGATTGGGCCAGATTTAGACGGCAGGAGCAGCAGCAGTAGCCGTCAGACCCACAGCCTCAGCGTATTTCAGGTAGGTTTCCACGGAAGCCACAACGACGCGGGCTTCAATGGCCAACAGCTCGATCCCAACCAAAGAAACCCGCACCCAGGCATCGACCACGATACCTTTATCCAAGATGCGATCGATCACTTCGGCCAAGCTGGACGAGGAGTTCACTTTCTCTACTGCCATAACGATCTCTCCTGCACTGATACTGCTGATACTGATGAGGGTTGAAAAGGACAGACAACTCGGCGGCAAAATGGCATGTAGAAGGGATCCCAGCTGAGGATTCACCTTCCCTAGGGCGACAGCCGCACCCTCTATCACCCTAGCCCTATTGTGCTGGCTTTTTTCGGGGAGAACACCCGTAGATTCGCTTAAAAAAGACGGCGAACTCGAAAGGTTTACCGCTTTTCTAAGCGCCATCCCCCCTACATAGTACTCGCCAGCAGAAAAAATGGGCAAAGATGAGGGCGAGTTTTGAGCCCAAGTTGTGGAAGTGTGGTGGAGGGGCAGTGGGAAGCGGCAGGGATCCCCTATACTGGGGGCAGTGGGCTTGCTGACATACCGTTTCTCGCTGGCTGATAGGGCTGTCGTGACCGATTTCAACACCGGGATCCCGAGCGTGCGTCGCCTGCAGAAGGTCATCAAGGATCGGGAAACCCTCGAGGTCAAACTCAATACCGGAGATGTCTTCGTCGGCCAGTTGCGCTGGCAGGATCCCGATTGCCTCTGTTTAGCCGATGCCGAGGGGCGGGAGTCGCTGCTGTGGCGGTCTGCCATTGCTTTCATCAAGGTCAGGCCTCAGTCTTAAGTACTGCTCCGGATCCCTGTACAGCTCTTCTTCCCAATTTTTGAATAAATCTTTACAACAACTCAGGGCTTTTCTGTCTCCCTCTGAGGGCAGTTTTCTCCAGTTGACCCACTCCTGCTGGGTTTTTGGAGCGGTTGACTACCCTGCCGTCGCCCTGAGTCTATCCCAAAGCCGTCCCCCATTGCTCCGCAACGCTGTTGCAACTGCGTCAGCGGGCCGTAGGCCTTGAGGACGAGGCTTTAGACCCAGTTTTTTGGTAAAAATGCCAATTAAGAAGGGTATGATAAGGAGTGTTAAAAAATCTGATCTCTCCTCACCCAACCATGACGACTGCCCCCATTGAGATACCTCTTCAGCCTGCCGCCCAACGGCATAACCACTACAGCCGCGAAGACTTTTTTCGCTTTGACCTCTCCCAGGGATCCCTTGTGGACTGGACGGGTGCCCGCAATGTCTTGGTGAGCGAAGACTTTATTCTGGGCTTGCAGCAGGGCCTGGAAGAAGAAGTGGGAGATGCCTCAGCTTCTCTGATGTACACCATCGGTCAAGAGTGGGGACGCAACGATGCTGTCCATTTTTCCCGCTGGTTTGAGGAGGAATATCGGCGCCACCCCAAGCAGAGTAATCTAATGTTTCTCTTGGAAACCTGGTGGTGGCCTCTGACCTCCCAAGGATGGGGGCGCTGGGAGGTGGAGACCGAGAGTCGGCGGCAAGGGTTTATTTTCATCAACCTCTTTGACTCCGCCGTGGCCCGCACCCTGGGGGATGTGGGCAAACCTGTCTGTCATCTTTACGCCGGATTATTTGCCGGCTTTTTTAGCACCATGGTGGAACGGCAACTGAACTGCATCGAGATCCAGTGCTACTCCATGGGAGAAAGCTACTGCAAGTTTTTGCTCGGCAGCAAAGATCGCATTGATGCGGCTGCCTTCTGGCTGAACGAAGGGGCCAGTGCTGGTGAAATTGCCCAAAAATTGCGTTCAGGTCAGGGAGTAGCTAAGGCATGACCTGGAAGATTACTTTAGAGGATTCGGTGCAGAGCTTTTTTGCCCGTCTAAATTGGGATAACCGCCCCCTACAGATGCGCTCTCTGCCAATGCCTTTTCTGCAAGTGCGGGAGCATTTTGGTTCCATCCCCTGGGCGGGGGATCCCCTGAGTTTGGCTGCGCATTCTCTGGGATCCCTGTCGGCAGCACCAGAACCCGAGCCGGCAGAAGAACAGATCACCTTGGCAGATCTGTTCAGCTTGTTTTGAGTCTCCTAGCACCCACTGACATCCGGAAGAAGCGAGATGGTAAGCCCCTTGGAGCAGATGCTGATCGAGTCGGAAGCCCGCTACCTCAAGCCAGAGGAGCTGGAGCATCTGAAGGCCTATGTTCTCGGCTGGCCAAAACGACAACATGTGTACCGAGTTTTGCGGGAACGGGAGAGCCAGGTGGTGAGCAAAACCCTAGATGCCCTGCAAAAGGAGATGCCCGACCTTTCTCCCCAAGTGTTGGATCTGTGCCGGCGACACCTGCTGTTGCTGCTGCGTCACAGCGCTATGGCCATGTTGCTGCAGGACGAAAACCTCCTGAAAGAGCGGCTGCTCGAGTGGATGGAGGAAGAGGTGCGCCTGTACGGACTGCAGAGGGTTTATGAGGTTGCCTATCGGATTTTCCAGCAAGAGCTGAGAGACCATTTGGCTCCTGGAGAGTTGGAGTTTATCCGCCC
>NZ_JANSIC010000235.1:1218-3995 GCF_047461955.1 Synechococcus sp. R55.7 | reverse complement strand
AACGCAAACAATGACTGCCACTTTCTGGTTTGGTACGGGACTGCCTTCGCCCAATCTGGTAGAGAAGGCAAGATGTGGTGAGTAGCTACTTGCATCCAGGTGGACGCTCGCCTTCTAAAGACTTCAGAAAATCTAGGGTGCGGTTATAAACAAACCGAGCTGTTCCCAACCACTGCTGCAGCGTCTGTCGCTGTTGTGCTGTCGGATACATCTCGTCCCCCAATCTTTTTGCCGGCGCCGGAGATGGAAACTTGCCGGTTGTCTCACCGCCATTTGGAATGGCCAACTGCAAGCCCAAAATCTGGGGGCGCGCAGGGAGGCCGAGACCTCCCTGCTTGTATACTTCTCTTGCGGCTGAGCTGAGCTCGAGGCCAAGCATGATCCCACCGCAAACTGCTATTCCCCAAGGGGCTGAGATCCTCTGCATCGGCACAGAATTGCTTTTGGGAGAGATCACCAATACCAATGCCCAGTACTTGGCAGCCGAGTTGGCGCAACTGGGGATCCCCCACTATTACCAAACGGTGGTGGGGGATAACGAGGCCCGCATTCACCACGCGCTGGAGGTGGCCTGTGGTCGTTCCAGCTTGATTCTGATCACCGGGGGTTTGGGGCCGACGCCGGACGATCTCACCCATGAGGCGCTGGCTTCCTTTTTTGGGGCGGAGATGGTGGAGCACCCCCAAGTGTGGGAAGAGATCCTGCAAAAGTACGGGCAGCGGGGCCTTGTGCCCTCGCCGAGCAATCGCAAGCAGGCTTTTCTGCCCCGGGGAGCGAGGGTGTTGCCCAACCCGCTTGGCAGCGCCTGTGGCCTCATCTGGCAGCCCCGGCCCGACCTGCACATTCTCACCTTCCCTGGGGTGCCGCGGGAGATGCAACACATGTGGCGGGAGACCGCCGTGCCTTATCTGCGCTCCATCGGCTGGGGAAAAGAGGTGTTCTACAGCCGGGTACTGCGCTATTGGGGCATTCCCGAATCGACGCTGGCCGAACGGCTGGGATCCCTGTTGGCGGGGGAAAACCCTACGGTGGCTCCCTACGCCAGCCAGGGGGAGGTACGCCTGCGGGTTACCGGACGTGCTCCCAGTCGTGAAGAGGCCCAAGCCTTGATCGCCCCGGTGGTGGAGCAGATTTTACAGATTTCTGGAGAAGACTACTTCGGCAGCGATGACGCCACCTTGGCCGGTGTGGTGGGGGAGCTGTTGCTGCAACGGGGTCAAACTCTGGCGGTGGCAGAATCCTGCACCGGCGGGCTGCTGGGGCAGTTGGTGACCGGGATCCCGGGCAGCTCCCGCTATTTTGTGGGGGGGATCGTGGCCTACGACAACCGCATCAAGGAGCAGCTTTTACAGGTGAATCCGGAAACCCTGCGACAGCACGGGGCCGTGAGCGAGGCGGTGGCCGCCCAAATGGCGCTGGGGGCCAAGCAAGTCCTGGGCTCCAACTGGGCCTTGAGCATCACCGGCATTGCCGGGCCAGAGGGAGGCACCGCCACCAAGCCAGTCGGTCTTGTGTATCTGGGTTTGGCGGATCCGCAAGGGAAGGTGGAAGTACACGAGTACCGGTTTGGCAGCCTGCGCGGCAGAGAGGGGGTGCGTTGGTGGAGCGCCCAGACGGCTCTGGATCGCTTGCGGCGGCGCTTGCTCTGCTACCCCCTTTAGGGGGGATCCAGTCTCTCGGGGTTGGATCCCTGAGTAAGCTGGGGGAGCAGATGGATCCAACCGATCTCCAGAAGCAGACCCTACCAGGCAAGGAGCAAGCCGATGATCCCCGATGCCGTCCAGGCGGGCAAGGAAGCCCTGCGGCAGGGCCGCCTTCAAGAGGCCATCCAACTTTTTGAAGGCTACCTGGCCCAATCCCGTCAGCAGGACAAAGCATTAGGGATCCCGGCAGACTCATCTGACGGCGAAGCCCTGGAAGCCCAAATGAACCTGGTGCGGGCCTACCACCAGTTGGGCCAGACGGAGAAGGCACGGTCCCTCTGCCTAGAGCTGCTGCAACACCCCAACCCCCAGGCGCAAGGCTGGGCCAAGAAGATCTTGCTTCGCCTGCCCACTGCAACAGAGTCCCTGGCTGCTCCGTCCGCCAAACCTGTCGAACCGCGTTCTGCTCCCCCAGAGGAGCCGTCTCCTGGAGCGGGATCCCTGTCCACCCGTCAACGGGCCGCCCAACTGGGTATGAAGATCCCCCTGCCGGAGCGGGCCGGCCCCCTGCATTGGGCCAAGTGGGGATCCCTAGGGGTGGGCATTGTCTTCCTTTGGTGGCTGAGCTTTGTGTTGGTAGGCAGCCATCTGGATTTTGGCCGGCTGAGTTTTCCGCGGCAGCTTTGGTTTTTGCAGGGGTTGCTGCCCTGGCTGCGCAATGGCCTGCGGTGGTTGGTGGCCGGCAGCCTGGCGGTCAACTTTGGAGTAGGCCTTCTCTTTTTTGCCCCCTGGCTGATGGATCAGCTCCACCAACGGCTGCACAAGTTGCGTTGGGCCAGGCTTGGCGAAATCGAACGCCACAGCCCCGAAACGGCGCGCCTGCTGCAGCGCATCTGTGCCCAAAACCAGCTAAAACAGCCCCGACTGGGGGTGATCCCGGATGCTGGGCCGCTGGCCTTTGTTTACGGCACTTTTTCTGATGGCTGCCGCATTGTGGTCACCCAAGCCCTGTTGCAGCAGCTTTCTGAGGATGAGATTGCCGCCGTCTACGCCCAGGCCCTGGGGCGAATTGTTAATGGAGATATCCTGGTCATGACCCTGCTGGGATCCCCGATTCAACTGGTTTACCTGGCC
>NZ_JANSIC010000235.1:0-1118 GCF_047461955.1 Synechococcus sp. R55.7 | reverse complement strand
CGGCGGGATCTCATCGGGCATGTGGCCCCGCTGCTCTACCTCATCTACACGGTGCTCTCCTACCCGCTGTTTTTCCTCTCCCGCCTGGGCACCTACCATGCCGACCATTTTGCCGTACAGGCAACCGGCAACCCGAACGGGCTGATCGCTGCTCTGCTCAAATCGGCTGCCGGCTTACAAGAGGCCCACAAAAACGACCGCCGACCTTCCTCGCTGTTGCACTGCACCCGCCTGTTCAGCTTTTTGGACTTCAAAACCATCGCCGCTGCCAGTGCTGCCGCCCGCCTCCAGGATCCCTCCCAAGCTGGCCAAGTCTTTCTTTGGGATCAAATCAACCCTTGGGCCCGCTGGATGCAGGTCAATTCCAGCCATCCGCTGCCGGGGCACCGCTTCAAGGTCTTGGCGGGATATGGAGAGCGGCTGCGCCTCCTGCCGGAGCTGAGCCTGGGATCCGGGTCCAAATTGGATGTGGCCCGCCTGCAAAGCCGGTTTTGGCTGGATCTGGCCATCTACGCAGCCGAAGTGGTCGGGATCCTCATTGGCTGGCTGGTGGGGCTGATCCTCTACCTGCTGCTGCAAAACCGTCTCGATCCCAAGGTGATCGCGGCAGCAGCGGTGGTGGGCTACGGGGTGGGCTTGTGGGCCAAAGCGGGGTTGATGTACGGGGGATCCCTGCCGGCAAGGCCGACGGATGTGCTCAGCTTGCTGGCGGATCCCGACGCGGATCCCCGCCGCGGACAATGGGTGGAGCTGGAGGGGGAGTTGGTGGGACTGGGCCCCTCCGGCTATCAACTGGGGGCAGAGCTGAAGCTGCAAGAGGCCACAGGGCTGATCCCGGTGCGCTTTACTTCCCCTTTGGGGCCGGTGGGCAATGTCTTTTCCGGCCTGAAGCGGATCCGCGCCCTGGTGGGCCGGCGCGTCAAAGTGGTGGGCTGGTTCCGCCGCGGCAATACTGCTTGGGTGGATCTGGCCTACGTCCAGGTGGGATCCAATAAGCTGCACAGCCGACCGCGCCTTTGGCTGGTTGTGTTCGGCTTGGGAGTCATCCTGCTGGGGATTTGGGGGGCGTTCTATTTCCCCAACTTGGCCTCTTACCTGCGGCGGTGGTGAGCCAGGCT
>NZ_JANSIC010000234.1:0-4013 GCF_047461955.1 Synechococcus sp. R55.7 | reverse complement strand
ACGTAGCCGGATCGAAGGTCGGGCAGGCTGGGTTAAGGTGATAAAGAGTTACAGGGCTGGTCGCTATGGCTGAGATGAGTCCGTATCAGGTGTTGGGAATTAGCGAAGAAGCCTCTTTTGAAGAGATTCAATCGGCGCGGGCTCGGCTCCTGGCCAGCTTGGGCGCCGATGAACAGCAGCAAGAGCGGGTGGAGCAAGCCTACGATGCCATCCTGATGCAGCGCCTGCGCCTGCGCAAAGAGGGCAAAATCGCCGTTCCCGATCGCATTCGCTACGCCGAACAACGGGCTGCCCATCCTGAGCCGGAGCTGAGTTTGCCTCGCCCTGCTGCCCAAAATCCCCCCTGGGTCAGCCGCTGGTTGGATACCCCCTCTACCGCCGATGCCCTCTGGCCTGCGGCGCTGCTGGGTGGGCTGGGGGGTTGGGTTATCCTGGCTCCCGATGAGTACCCCTCGCTGCAACTGGCCTTGGGGCTGATGGCTTGTATCTATTTCCTGTATCGCAAAGAGCGCCGCTTCATTCGCGCTTTTCTCTTGGCCCTGGCGGGCCTGAGCCTGGGGCTGATGTTGGCCTACGGCATTGCCCTTCCTCTCACCGGTGGCGATGCTCCTGGTGCGCTGTTGGTGGGGATCACGTTTACGGTGATGTGGTTGGTGACCAGCTTTCTGCGCTAGCTGCCGGTTGGCAACGGATATCCAACCAGGGATCATCCTCACCTGCCAAACCGCCGCTGCCGCGACTGATAGCTAAGCAAGGCTTGGTGAAAAGCGGCTCGGTCGAAATCCGGCCAGAGGATGGGGGTGAAATACTGCTCGGTGTAGGCCATCTGCCAGAGCAGGAAGTTGCTGATGCGCATCTCGCCGCTGGTACGGATCAGCAGATCAGGATCCGATAAGCCGGTGGTGTAGAGAAATTGGGAAAAGAGGGCCTCGTCAATCTGATCCGGCTGCAGCAGCCCCTGCTGCACCAAGGTGGCAATGGAGCGGCAGGCTTGTAGGATCTCCTGTCGTCCCCCGTAGTTGAGGGCCACCGTCAGGCAAATGCCCTTGTTGTGCTGGGTGCAGGCCACCGCATGCACGATGGTTTCCTGCAGAGAGTGGGGCAGAGCCGACAACTGGCCGGCAAACTGGATGCGCACCCCCTGCTGCACCATTTCCCCCAATTCCTGCCACAGCACCTGCTCGAACAAAGTCATGAGAAAATCCACCTCCTCGCGGGCCCGGCCCCAGTTCTCGGTGGAGAAGGCATAGGCGGTAAGGGCTGGGATCCCCCAGTCATCACAACAGCGCAGCAGCTCCTTCAGGGCCGCTACCCCTCGCTGATGCCCAACACTGCGGGGTAAGCCCCGTTTTTGCGCCCAACGCCCGTTGCCATCCATCACCACCGCCACATGGCGGGGCAACAACTGCGGATCTAGGTCGGCAGGCAACTGCAGAAGATGGGCAGGAGAAAGGGTCATGGAGATTCAGTCTTCGGGGAGGGTTTTCTCAGGTTTGCGAAAGAGTTTAGTCAGATCGGCAAGGGATCCCCACCAGCGCAGCGGCCCATTGCGAAACCAGGGGTGGGCCCACAATCCCTTTAGCGGAGCATCTCGTTTTTTGGCATCGCGGGGATTGCGCAACCGCTGTACCAGCAGTTCGTGTAACTTGGCACTGGTCAGAGGCCGCTCGATGCGCCCACCCTCCGCCAGGGAAATGGATCCCGTTTCTTCTGAGACCACAATACACAAGCAATTGGTCTGCTCTGTGATCCCCATCGCAGCGCGGTGCCGTGTGCCCAGCTGTCGAGAGGCGGCCCGCTCCGAAACCGGCAGGATGACCCCCGCTGCGCGAATGCGATTCCGATGGATGACCACAGCCCCATCATGCAACAAAGTTGAAGTCTGGAAAATGGTCTGCAAGATCTCCCGCGACACCCGCGCCTGGAGAGGTACTCCTTTGTCGGTAAATACCCGCGAGTCAATTGGCTGCTCCGGCTCGATCACAATCAGCGCTCCTGTGCGGTTTTGGGAAAGTTCTCGCACTGCTTGCACCAGTTCTTCCACCAAATCTTCCTCAGGATCCTCCTCGTCATCGCCTGCGTTGCTCGGCCACTCCATGCGGATGGCTCTTGCCAACTGCTCCAGCAGCCGGCGAAACTCCGGTTGAAAGAGCACGCCCATGGCTACAGCTGCGCCCAGGAGCAGGCGATCCAAGATCAGGTGAACCAAGGGGAGAGAGGCTGTGGCCAGGTACAGCACCAGCAGCACTATAAATCCCCTCACCAGCACCCCAGCACGACTTTCGCGGGTGTAGTAGAGAGCCAAAGCCAACAGAAAGACAGCCAGAGCCCAGTCCAAGAGGCTGAGAAAGTTAAACTGCTGTAGCCAAGCCCATAAGGCCGCCAGCATGGCGAAAAACCCCGTTCACGCTCCCCTCATTGCGGACCTTCTGCCTGGTGCCGTTCTGCACCTCAGAACCCCTGTTGGACTGCGGCCCCCAGACCAGCCTACCACTCACCTCCTGGCTGTCTTCCAGTCTTTCTCGCATGAGGTGCGTTGGCTGCGGTCGGCGCTGCCAGGAAAGGCTGTGCCTCTACTGACCAGATGGGTATGGGCAAACTTCCCCTTCAACGCAGCAACCGCTCTGGCAAGACATCTTGACGGATTAAGTCGGCATAAGTTTCTCGCCGCACAATCAACTGGGCCTCTCCCTCGTTGACCAGCACCGCGGCTGGCCGAGGGAAGCGATTGTAATTGGAAGCCATGCTGTAGTTGTAGGCCCCCGTCGCCAAAACCACCAACACTTCTCCTGCCATTGGGGCGGGCAGAAGCACATCCTTCAACAGCACATCCCCCGACTCGCAGTGCTTGCCGGCCACCGTTACCCGCTGCGTGGCCTCTGCCTCTGGTCGGTTGGCCAGAAGGGCGGTATAGCGGGCTTGATAGGTGATCGGGCGGGGGTTGTCGGACATACCACCGTCGATGGTGATGTAGGTGCGTCCCTGGGGCAGGTCATCGCTGGGAGGGATCCGCTTTTGCCCCCCCAGGGTGTAGGCGGTCACGGCAGCCGGCCCAATCACAGATCGTCCGGGCTCACAGAGCACTTTCGGCAAAGGGATCCCGGACTGGGCAAAGGCTTGTTGCACCGCCGTTGCCACAGTTTCCACCCACTCCGGGATGGAGGGGGGATCATCGGATTCGATATAGCGGATCCCCAGGCCCCCACCCACATTCAGCTCTTGTAGGGGCAACCCTCTGCCCAGCCCTTGCCGCCAGATCTGGGCCAGCACCCCCGCCAGGTCGCGGTGGCCCTGTAGATCAAAAATCTGTGACCCAATGTGGGCATGGAGCCCAACGCACTGCAGTTGGGGATGGGCTGCCAAAAAGTCAAACACCTCCGGCAGTTGCCATTGGCCGATGCCGAATTTGCTGTCGGTTTGTCCGGTGCGGATGTACTCGTGGGTGTGGACGTCAATACCAGGGTTAACCCGCAGGAGCAGCCGCGCTGGCCGTGCGGGCGTGGTCAGGGCCGACACCTGCTGCAGTTCGTACAGGCTATCGACCACCAAAGTACAGCCCGTCTCCAGGGCCAAGTTCAGCTCGTCGAGAGACTTGGCGTTGCCGTGCAGATAGAGATCTTCACCTTTAGCCCCCGCCTGCAGGGCCGTGTACAGCTCCCCGCCAGAAGCCACATCCAACCCCAGCCCTTCTTGCAGCGCCAATGCACAGATGGCCAGGCAATTCCAGGCTTTCGTGGCGTACAAAACCCGGGATCCCCCGGCGTAGCAGCGGGCCCAGGTGTCACGGTAAAGCTGGCAGGCGCGGCGCAGCGTCCATTCGTCCAGGATGTAGAGAGGGGATCCAAACTGGCGCACCAGCTCCACCACGTCGCACCCCCCAATTTCCAAGTGCCCCCGGCTGTTGATACGGCTGGTCAAGGGGCGCAAAGACTGGTTGGGGGAAAGGGTCTGCTCTGGATGGGTGGGAGTGCCGAGGGTCGAAATCATGGTCAGGAGTCAGAAAACTGTCTTAA
>NZ_JANSIC010000233.1:0-4035 GCF_047461955.1 Synechococcus sp. R55.7 | reverse complement strand
AGCTCAGTAAATTCAGCAAAGTTCAGGGTTTTGGGGGTTAGAGGCATGCTCCACCCCCTCTGGACTGCGCCAGCGTTCCCAAATGCCGGCAAAGGCAAATACCGGTCGATCCAGCAGGTGAAACCAGTAGGGTTGTCTGCTCTTGGCCGTACCTGAGTCGGCCCACTCGTAGAAACCATCTGCCGGGATCAGGCAGCGACGACGGCGGAAAGCTTCGCGGAAAGAAGGCTTCTCAGCTACTGTCTCAGCTCGGGCATTGATCCAGCCGGCCTGAGGAGCTCGGCTCCAGCTGGGGATCAAGCCCCAGCGAAAATGGGTTGCCTCGCGCTGAAGGGATCCCGCCACCACCGCCAGCACCGGCTGAGAAGGAGCGATGTTGTACCGGGAGACAACTGCCCTTTCTTGGGCTGCCACCGGCAAGCCGAAATGCTGCATCAGCACTTCTGGGGCCACTGCCAGGCTAAACCGTCCACACATGTTTGTCCCCCAGTCGCTCACCCCAAATGGCCTGCCGGCAGGATCCCCTAAACCTTGGTGGAAATGCCCAGCAACTGCAGGATCCCGCGCAGGGGAATCTCCACCCACTCGGGGCGGTGGTTCAACTCATAGCCCAGCTCGTAAATGGCTTTTTCCAGCAGATAGGCGTCCAACAACACCTCTATCTCTTGCAGGCTGCGGGGCAAAAAAGCCGCTTGGGAAGCCACCTGCAGATATTCGGCCAAAAAGCCCGCGCAGACCCAGCGGTGCCAAAACTGGGCCCACCGCATCATGTCGGGGCAGTGGTCGGCGCAGACCAAGCCGCTCTCCAGTTGCTGGCGCAAAGCTGTGTGGACAGCATAGTGGAAGGATCGCAGCATCCCCGCCACATCCCGTAAGGGGCAACGCTTGAGACGCCGTTCGCCCAAAGAGCGGGCCGGCTCCCCTTCAAAGTCGATGATGACAAAGTCTTTGCCGGTAAACAGCACCTGGCCCAGGTGATAATCCCCGTGGCAGCGGGTACGCAGGGCAGTGATCTTCCGCTCCAGGATCAGGCGGAAGCGGCTCATGATTTCCCCTTCTTGGTCGCAAACAGCCCGAGCCAAGTTGGCCTCTGCTTCCGGCAGCTTGGGGAGCTGCTTATAGGGACTCCGTCCCGCTGACGCGAACAGCAGCGGAAACACCTGCCCCACCAAGTTGCGCATGGACTGGTAAACGGAGCGCTGGTACAGGCTGGAGAAAGGCTCTGGGGCAAAGTCTTTGTTCTCCGTATCGGCAGCCAGGGCGATGTGCAGCTCGGCGGTGCGCTTGGCCAAGATCCGCACCGATTCTAGGTAGCTGCCGATGGTGGCGTAGGCCAGCTCCGGCAAGGGCTGTTGGGAAAGCTCCAAGAAGGATCCCTGCGGCACGGGCACGGGATCCACCTCTTGGTAGTGAACCAGCACCGCCTCAAAAAATTGCCCCAGGCTGTCCAGGGTATAGTGCCAGGCATCTCCCTCGTTGGGGATGTACTCCTGCAAAATGGCCAGGGTAATGGGCTGATCGGCGGGATCAAACCCACGGGCCCCGCGACGACGGCGATACTCCAGGGATCCCAGCAGCCGTGGCACGCGCACCTGGGGATGGTGCTCCAGCAGGTAGCGGCCTATCTCCAGCTCTGGGTTTACCCCCTCGGCCACCCGGTGGTAGAGCTTGAGGAGGTAGTGGTTGCCATAGACAACGGAGGTGTAGCTCTGCTCCGCCTTGAGGAGGCGGGGTTCCAGGTCATGCTCAAGGGCAGCAAAGCTAGTGGCCCAGAGCTCTCCCTGACGGTGACGCAGGCGGCCCTGCTGGGCAATTAGCTGCAGCAGCCGCAGCAAGAAGCTTTTGTCAGCCAGAGCGTTGAAAATTACTCCCGCCGGCCCTCCGGCCACTTGCACAGGGAGGATGACCGCCTGGGGCATCTCTAGGCGCAGGTGTACGGCTGCTTCTTGGGTGGCATAGCCCACAGGGAGAGAGTAGAGCTGCGTATCGCCCTCGATAAACTCGGCCTGGAGAAGCAAGATCTGGCTGCCCAGCAAGGACTCCTCTTCTCGGCGGCAGGGGATAGCCTGCAGGATATGGATCGCCTGGAGCTGGCGGTTTTGGGAGCCAAACCAACGACAGCGGTAGAGGTAGTCCGCCAAGACTGCCTCCAGCTGCTTTTGGCTTTCCCCTTGCAAGAGACTGTCCCAACTACCACTTTGAACAACCAGAGGACTACCACTTTGAACAACCAGAGGGACCAGGCGTTCCTGCTCCTCCGCTTTGCTGGGGCTGAGGTGGATGGTCTCCGTTTTGGGCTCAAGGGAAAACCAGTAAAAGGAATGGGGGCCTAGCGTTAGGAAATAGGGCAGTCGCCCAATAGGGGGAAACTCGGTGTGGCCAAAGATCTCCACCGGGATCAATCCTTCCCACGGCGATAGATCCAGCCCCACCCACTGGGCGTAGCGGGAGAGGTTGGCCACCACCAAGATGCGCTCGCCGCGGTAGGCTCGCACAAAGGCAAGCACCTTGCGGTTTTCCGGGTGGAGCAGCTCAAAGGAGCCGCGGCCAAAAGCTTGGAATCGCTTGCGCACGGCGATGAGCCGCTTCATGGTCCACCACAGGGAATGGGGGTTGTTTCGCTGCGCCTCCACATTGACAGCTTCGTAGTGGTACTCGGCGTCGATGACGATGGGCAGGTAGAGCTTCTGGGGGTTGGCCCGCGAAAAGCCGGCGTTGCGGTCGGCGCTCCACTGCATGGGGGTGCGCACGCTATTGCGATCCCCCAGGTAGATGTTGTCCCCCATGCCGATCTCGTCCCCGTAGTAGATGACCGGCGTGCCGGGCAGAGAAAACAGCAGGCTGTTCATCAGCTCGATGCGGCGGCGGCTGTTGCCCAGCAGGGGGGCCAAGCGGCGGCGGATCCCCAGGTTCACCCGCGCGTTGGGATCCTTGGCGTACACCTGGTACATGTAGTCCCGCTCCTCGTCAGTGACCATCTCCAGGGTGAGCTCGTCGTGGTTGCGCAGGAAGAGGGCCCACTGGCAGGTTTCAGGAATGGGAGGGGTTTGTTGCAGGATGTCAATGATGGGGAAGCGATCCTCCATCTGGATGGCCATAAACAGCCGTGGCATGAGGGGAAAGTGGAACTCCATGTGGCACTCGTCCCCATCGCCGAAGTAGGCCACAGCATCTTCTGGCCACTGGTTGGCCTCCGCCAGCAGCATGCGGCCAGGATACCTTTGGTCAATGTGTCGGCGCAGAGCCTTGAGAAAGGCATGGGTCTCCGGTAGGCTCTCGCAGGTGGTGCCCTCCCGCTCGTAGAGATAAGGCACCGCGTCCAGCCGCATGCCATCTACCCCCAAGCTCAGCCAAAAGTCCACCACCTCGAACATGGCTTTTTGTACGGCGGGGTTGTCGTAGTTGAGATCTGGCTGGTGGGAGTAAAAGCGGTGCCAGTAGTAGGCCTTGGCCACTGAATCCCAGGTCCAGTTGGACGCTTCAAAGTCTTGAAAGATAATACGGGCCTCTTTGTACTTTTCGGGGGTATCGCTCCAAACGTAAAAGTCCCGCTCGGGGGTGCCGGGGGCAGCTCGTCTGGCCCGCTGAAACCAGGGGTGCTGATCCGAAGTGTGGTTGAGGATGAGCTCAATGATGACGCGGATCCCCCGCTTATGGGCAGCCTCCAGAAAGATCTTGAAGTCCTCTAGGGTGCCCAAGTCAGGGTGAACACTGGTAAAGTCAGAAACGTCGTAGCCGTCATCTTTTAAAGGCGAGGGGAAAAACGGCAGCAGCCAGACGGCTGTAATCCCCAGTTCTTGCAAGTAGTCCAGCTTTTCGGTCAGGCCCTGGAAGTCGCCCACGCCATCGCCGTCGCTGTCGAAAAAGGCCCGTGCCGGCAGCTCGTAGATGATTGCATCTTTGTACCAAAGGGGGTCGTGGGTGAGGGGGGAGATGAGGCTGCGCAGAGGGGCTCGGATCATCATGTCGGTCATGTCGGCAACAGAGACAGGATTGGGACACCTTGGCAACCCTAGCCGTTGAATGGGGATCCCC